>CAMJES010000119.1 GCA_946404705.1 uncultured Ruminococcus sp.
CCCCTCGCCACCCTTTAAAAAGCGTGGACGTAAACTTTTGTCCGCTTCGCGGTTTGCCAACAAATGCTGAACTACAATAATTCCGAATTCCGCATTCCGAATTCCTAATTTCCCTTGCCGTTCTTTTATTCATCTCTAACAACGATATATTCCAAACTGTTTCCGGCGATTTTGTCAAAAATCAGCAATTGTTCGTCGTTTGCTCCCATATCATAGATTATTACAATGGTTTTCTCGGCTCTTTCTTCGGCTCGGGCAAGTATCTCACGGGCGATAAGCTCGATATTCTGCGTTTCTTTTCCGACAGGCAGGATTATCAGATGTATTGACCTGACCGACTGCGAACGTTCAAATATTATCCCCATAATAAAAACGGCGGCAGCTGCAATGCAGAGCAACAACACATACAAAAGCTGAATTTTTTCCATAAAAAATCCCCTCCTGTCAAATTATATGACGGGAGGGGAAAATTTGTTATTTAGTTGTTTGCGTTTTTCTTTGCTTCGATATCTGCAAGAGCATCTTTTCTGGAAAGATTGATTCTTCCCTGATTGTCGATCTCCATAACCTTAACAACGATCTCATCGCCGATGGATACAACATCTTCAACCTTTTCAACTCTCTGCTTGTCAAGCTTGGAGATATGAACAAGTCCGTCCTTGCCGGGAGCGATCTCAACGAACGCGCCGAAGTTCATAAGGCGAACGACCTTGCCCTTATAAATTGCGCCGATCTCGGGGTCGTTTGCGATCGTATTGACGATCTGGATTGCCTTCTTAACGCCGTCCATATCAACACCGCTTACAAATACGTTTCCGTCATCGTTGATGTCGATCTTTACGCCGCAGTCAGCGGATATCTTCTGGATGACCTTACCGCCCTGACCGATAACTTCTCTGATCTTGTCAACGGGAACCTTTGTCTGCTGCATCTTAGGAGCATACTTACCGACTGTCGGACGAGGCTCGGGGATAGCCTTGAGCATTATCTCGTCAAGGATATAATCTCTTGCCTTGTGTGTCTTTGCAAAAGCTTCTTCGATGATAGCAGGTGTAAGGCCGTCAACCTTGATATCGACCTGAATTGCTGTGATACCCTTGTGAGTACCGCCAACCTTAAAGTCCATATCGCCGAAGAAGTCTTCAAGGCCCTGAATATCGACCATTGTCATAAAGCTGCCGTCGTCACGGGTGATAAGTCCGCAGGAGATACCTGCAACGGGAGCCTTAATAGGAACGCCTGCGTCCATAAGTGCAAGCGTTGAACCGCAGATAGAACCCTGCGATGTCGAACCGTTGGAAGAGAGAACTTCGGAAACAAGACGCATTGCATACGGGAATTCCTCAACGGAAGGAAGTACGGGAACGAGCGCTCTTTCTGCAAGCGCACCGTGACCGATCTCACGGCGTCCGGGACCTCTTGAAGGCTTGGTTTCGCCAACAGAATAGGACGGGAAGTTGTAGTGGTGCATATAACGCTTGCTGTCCTCTTCGTCAAGTCCGTCTATCTTCTGAGCATCGCTTACGGGGCCGAGTGTTGCGATCGTGAGTACCTGAGTCTGACCTCTTGTGAAAAGACCCGAACCGTGTACTCTCGGGAGAACGCCGACTTCTGCAGCGAGCGGACGGATCTCATCGATTCCTCTGCCGTCAACACGCTTGCCCTCGTAGAGCCAGTTGCGGACGATCTTCTTCTGAAGCTTATAGATGCACTCGTCGATCATGGCGATCTTGTCGGGATAAGCTTCGTCAAACTTAGCGTGGATTGCGTCCTTGATAGGATTGAGGCGCTCTTCACGGATATTTTTATCATCTGTATCAAGTGCGACCTTGACATCCTCAGCAGCCATTTCTTCAATAGCGTCAAAGAGGTCGTGGTCAACTTCCATAGATTCAAATTCAAACTTCTTCTTGCCGATCTGAGATCTGATATCGTTGATAAACGCAACGATCTTCTTTATCTCCTCGTGACCTGTGAGGATAGCCTTGAGCATAAGGTCATCGGGAACTTCGTTTGCGCCTGCTTCGATCATAACGATTTTTTCGGCGGTGCCTGCAACTGTGAGGTTGAGGTCGGTCTTTGCTCTCTGTTCAAGGTTCGGGTTAAGAATGATCTCACCGTCAACAAGACCAACGGAAATGCCGCCGATAGGTCCGTTCCAAGGGATATCGGAAATTGAGATAGCAACGGAAGTAGCGATCATTCCGCAGATCTCGGGAGAATAGTCGGGGTCAACCGCAAGGACTGTCATAACAACTGAAACATCGTTTCTCATATCCTTGGGGAAGAGCGGTCTGATAGGTCTGTCGACTACTCTTGAAGTAAGGATAGACTTATCGGAGGGCTTGCCCTCTCTCTTTGTGAACGAACCGGGGATCCTGCCTACGGAATAAAGGCGCTCCTCATAGTCAACGGAAAGGGGAAAGAAATCAACTCCCTCTCTCGGCTTGGGGCTTGCGGTAACGTTAGCCATAACGACTGTTTCGCCGTATGTTACCCAGCAGGAACCGTTGGAAAGCTCACAGGTCTTGCCTGTTTCAACTTTAAGCTCTCTGCCTGCGAATGTTGTTGTGAAAACCTTGTAATTATCAAAGGTTTTGTGTTGTGACATTGCCATTTTAACTGCCTCCTAAATTAATTTTTATTAATCCGTCAGCAGCTTTAGCAATAAATTCTGCCCGTTTTTGTTAAACGGGTACAATTTAATGCTAAACAACTGCTTAACGTATAATTACATAAAAAACGCACTAAAGGCAGCGTAAAGGACATAGCCTTTACTAACTGCCTCTAATAAACAATTACTTACGGATTCCGAGCTTGTCGATAGTAGCACGGTATCTTGTAATATCCTTCTTCATAAGGTAGTTGAGAAGGTTACGTCTGCGTCCAACCATCTTGAGAAGACCTCTTCTGGAGTGGTGATCGTTCGGATGATCCTTAAGGTGAGCGTTAAGGTCGTTGATTCTCTTGGTGAGGATAGCAACCTGAACCTCGGGAGAACCGGTATCGTTCTCGCTCTTCTTGTTTGCTGCGATAACAGCAGCCTTTTCTTCTTTGCGCATCATAATAAATACACCTCTTTCAAAAATTTTCCCGTGAACATAGAATACGGCAGGTAAATATCTCCTTTGGAGCGTGACCCGTATTCCAAGTAGACGGCAATACGTTGTTGCATAGCACAACAAATGTATTATATCACATTAATTTTCGTTTGTAAAGGGGTTTTACGGAAAAATTTCAAAAAAGTTATAGAAAAATATCAGGATATCTTCTTGTTTCCTTTTGATCTTTCGCCCTTTGACTTCTCTTTTGACGAAGCTATCGGCGCTTCCTTGCCGCCCATATCGGTGAAGATAGCGTCCTCCTCGTCAAGCGGTTCAAGATAAGCATATTCGGGATTGCTCTCTCCCCTTTCCTCGTAGTAAGGGTCGATAACGTACTTCTGTATAAGCGGATAGGAGTTGAACATTATAAGAAATCCCAAAAAGCTTATCGGCCATATCGGTATGATTATTACCGAAAGCGGATGAAGGAGTATCGTTATTCCGAGGATAAAAACGATGACCGCAACGATAAGCAGGGTTATGATATTCTTTTTAAGTCCGACGCAGGTGAGGAAAAACGAGTTCTTGATAATATTTGCAAGGCTGAGGTCGGTTGCAACTATCATCGGGAAAATGTAGAAATTCATCATCAGGAGCGTCAGCGCAAAGCTTACCGAAATAACGCACAATATTATATATATTATGCTTCCCGAGTTTTTGTACATCGCAGGATAAACCTGAAGCGCGGCCATTGCCGAAACCGTGAACAGCAGGTCGAGCAGTCCGACAGGCAACGACTGCTTAAGATTTTTCGAAAAGCCTTTCCAGAACTCGTGGAAAATGAACGCGTTCTTTTCAAGGCGATAGTTTCGTAATACCTTTGTCATTCCTGCAAGTGCAGGGCCGAGCGTTACAACGGGGATGCAGAACAGCGCCGTGAGCAGATTCAGCTGGAGAAGCTTCCAGAACTTGCGGAAATACAGCTCAAAAAATTCAAAAAAGGGCTTTTTCTTTGGCGCATTTTTCGCAACTCCGGGGCCTGCCTTAGTATAATCGTTAAATCCAAAAAGTGACAAATTTATACAGCTCCTTAATTTTTATATTCCCTTAAATTACATTGCCTATCAGCCTATCCCCAAAAATCCCGACCAAAGTCCTGCAAAAAAGTAGGTCACAAGACTGTCCGTCAGCGACAGCACAGCGAGGACTGCAAACAGCACAAGAAACCTCGCAAAATAAAGCTTTACCGCACTTTCGTCCGATTTGTCAAGCCCTAAAAGCCGTTTTGCCGACAGCATCGACATCGAAAAGCTTTCCCTTGCCGCAATTATCACCGCAAGAGCCGAAAACGCCGCAAACGGAAGTATGAAAACCGCCGAGATAAGCGTTCCGCGAAGTCCGTAGACAGCGTTCATATCGGCAAGCATAACTCCTATCCCGAGTCCGTGAAAAAACGGAACGAGAAGCTCCGCAGGCATCGAAACCGCCCCGAAGCCGAGCAGCAGACACGCAAGCATAAGCAGAAACGGCCCCGAAAACGAGTTGACGAGCGTTTCAATGAACGTACAGCCAACGCGGTTGCGGAAGAACAGCTCCGCAGACTTGCGCAGTATATCATTTCCGAGCGGAACGCAGCTTGAAACCGCGCCTGCAAGCTCTCCCATACAGAATAGTATCATCAGCAGCGCGACAGGAAGCTTGCCGTCCGCCTTAAATCTGCGAAATCCCTGCAATAATATTTTTGTCCTATACATATACATCGTCCTTTTCTTTTGATATCAGAATTTTTTCTTCAATCAAGTATATGCGGACAAACCGTTGTTTAGAATTCAGCGTGAAAGCTCGTATGCGCGCCTTGTGCAGCTTTCACACGCCTTGCCGACAACACCTGTAAGGTCGCCTTTATAGAACTCGTCCAGTCCTGCAAGGGTCGTTCCTCCGGGTGAGGACACCATTTTTATAAGCTCGTCAACGGTATATCCCGAATCGGTTATCATCTTTGCAGAGCCGATAAGCGACTGCGCGAACAAACGCTGTGCAGCGTCCCCATCTATTCCGACCGACTTTGCATACTCCGTAAATCCCTTTGCGAAAAGATAAATGAATGCAGGACTGCTGCCGTTTATAGCAATTATCTCTTTCATCTTGTCGATAGGCACGACCTCTGCCGCGCCGCTTGAAGCAAAAATGCCCTTTACAAATTCAAATTCTTCATCAGTCGTGGGTTCAGCCTTTGCAAGCGCGGAAGCACCCTCACCGAGAAGCAGCGGCGTATTCGGCATTACAAGCACTACCTTTGCAGACGATATCGTCATCTTTTTGATATATTCCTCCGAGATGCCTGCCGCAATGGAAATAATTACCGTTTTATCGCTGACATACGGCGCGATTGCTTCAAGAGCGGCGTCAATGCCCTGCGGCTTGACCGCAAGAAGAACATATTTGCAATTTTTTACGACCTCAGCCTCGTCAGCGCATTTTGTAACGCCTATCTCGGCAAGAGCGTCCACCTTGGCAGTATCCTTATCATAAGCATATACTTTTATGTTTCCGTCGGAAGACTGAGCCGATAAAACACCCTTAATAATAGCGGAACCCATATTGCCTGTTCCTATAAAACCTAAATTAACCAAAACAACCGCACCTTTCGCCAAATATAATATTTGATATTATACTACAAAATGCCGAAAATTGCAATATTTTTTTGTTCTGTTTTTTAAAAATAAGTTTTGTAAGCGTTTTTATGCCAAATACTTGAAATGTTCATAATACTGTGTTACAATATATACGAAAATATTTTTCAGAAAGGATAAGTTATGATGAAATTCAACAAAAAATATCTTTCCGCATTTCTCGCTTCCGCGCTGGCAATTTCAATGCTTGCAGGCTGCTCAAACGGAAGCACAGACACAGGAGCCGATTCTGCAGCAGAAGCAGCCGCACCGAAGGTTGAGATCGCAGACAACGCCGTTGACTTTGTAAAGAATATGAAGCTCGGCTGGAATCTCGGCAACACGCTTGATGCAACAGGCAGCGGAATGAGTTCGGAAACCTCGTGGGGACAGCCCAAAGCCACCAAAGAACAGATCGACTTCATTAAGGAATCGGGTTTCACGACCATTCGTATCCCTGTTTCATGGAGCAATCACGTTGATGCCAACTACACTATTGACGAGGAATGGATGAACCGTGTAAACGAAGTTGTTGACTATGCTATCAATGACGGACTTTACGTTATCCTCAACTCTCACCACGACAATGACAAGTATTACCCGACATCGGAAAAATACGAGGCATCGTCAAAGTACCTCACAACTATCTGGAAGCAGATCGCAGAGCGTTTCGCAAACTATGACGAGCAGCTCGTATTCGAGGGAATGAACGAACCCCGACTTTCCGGCACAAACAAGGAATGGTGGTTCGCTGACAACGATGCTGACGGAATCGATTCTATCGAAACTATCGTAAAGCTCAATCAGGATTTTGTAGATACCGTAAGAGCCGCAGGCGGATATAACGAAACACGTTACCTTATGGTACCGAGCAACAGAGCGGACGCTTGGACTGCAATGCACAAGTCGTTCTCACTCCCAAGCGACCCTGCAAATCGCCTTATCGTTTCCGTTCACGCCTATACTCCTTATGATTTCGCAATGAACGAAAACGGCTATTCAAACTGGGATGGCTCAAAGCAGAACGAGCTTTCCTTTATGGACAACCTCAAATCAACATTCATCGACAAAGGCGTAGGCGTTGTCATCGGCGAGTTCGGCGCAACAAATAAGGATAACCTTGAAGACAGAGTACGCTGGGCAGATGACTTCACC
>CAMJES010000120.1 GCA_946404705.1 uncultured Ruminococcus sp.
ACCACCGAGATCTACACTCTTTCCCTACACGACGCTCTTCCGATCTGGTCGGTTTCGCTTAGTATTACCGCCTTTTTTTCATAAAGATTTTCCTTGCATTTTACGCACATCATATATGTGCTTATGATAACGCTTATCGTGCCGAAAACAATGGAATCCACGATATCCCCGTCAAGCGCTTCTCCGCTTTTATGGTTTATAGCAGTTAAAATGAACACAACGACCGAAATATATATGATCGGTATCATCCGCACGGGACGGTCAACAAACAGCATTGGCCCTGTCAGCAGTATCGCAATGAACGTTACTGCGAGCTGATCCGTATTTATCGTTGCTCCAAGCACTATGCCGAAAGCGAACAGAACGCTTATGAAGATATACATTGAGATGGTTGCGGTCATTTTCCATTTATTGAAAAATACTTCGGAAAGCAAGCCTGCTGCCGCGTCAAAAACAGCTGCGGTAAAATACAGCCACCGCCTGCTTGCAATGCCGTCAACAGCAAATGACAATATGAACATTACAAAAAGGAAAACAAACGCAACCGCCGAAAATATCTTTATATTCTGCATATTGCTCTGCGCGATGTCATTTTCTATGCTGTGAAATTCTTCGTCTGTCAGGCTGGCATTGAAAATCAATTTTTTTATCTTATCCTTCATACGCTTTCCACCCGAAAATATTTATATAATATATATCGTCCGGAAAAGAAAAATCTTTAGCGAAAAACCTTATATTTTGATATGACCTGCCGCTTGACCCTCCGTTTCAAAAATGATAACAGTATTTTTCCCTTTTTTAAGCAGCGGCGCAGGAAGATAAAGCTGTTTCTGAGGGCCTATATCCCAGAAACGACCGAGATTAAAACCATTTATAAACGCACAGCCCTTTCCGAAGCCTTCCGTTTCAAGGAATGTATCTCCAAGCTCATCGGCTTCGAATTCAAATCTGTAAAATGCAGGCCTGCCCTCCGAATAGCCTTCATCAAAGCTGATTTTACCTATCTGCTCCTCATCTAAGGGCAGCGGAAATATCTCAAAACCGAACTGACGGTGATCGTTTATTGCAACACCGCCTGAAATGCCCTTGCGCTGGCTTTCCAGACCCGTGCCGAAGTTTTCGCGGCCGATATTTTCGCAAAGCAGGTCGATAACGCCGCCCGTGCGCTTCTCTGTCGGCTCAAATTTTTCGTGGATATTCTCCCCGAAAGCGGTGTAAACATATTCGCCGTTATGATAGCACTCTATCCTGTCGGCGGCGTTTTCAAAGCGTATACCGTTCACCGTTTCGCCGTCTTTGAGCTTTGTGCGGTATAGAATATATCCGTAATTCTGACCTATATCCTCCATAGTCAGAGGATAAACCGAACGGACAGGCTCGGAAATCTTTTCAAGCACCGAAAACAGATCAGCTCTGCCTGTGCAGGATATCGTTCCATAGCTTTTCCGCTTGATATCCATAGAAAGCGGCACGGTCTTTATATCGGTATATTTTGCAAGGACATTCTTAAACGCTTCATATTTGGCGGTTATCTGTCCGTCCTCGGTGAGAGGTGCGTCATAATCGTAAGAGGTAACATCTCCTGTTTTGCTGCCGCCGTTTCTGCCGCTCATAAATCCGAAATTCGTGCCGCCCTCAAACATATAGAAATTCACGCTGCCGCGCTTTAAAATTTCTTCCAATTCGGCTGATGCCTTTTCAGACGGCGTTGTATGATGCTCCTCGCCCCAAGCGTCAAACCAGCCGTTCCAGAATTCCATACACATAAGCGGCTTGTCCTCGCCGATGAATTGCTTCATCTGACCGAACTGCCACTCTGCCGCCGAGCCGAAATTTCCCGTGGGCAGCGCTTCGCCGACCATTCCCGACTTGAATACCTGCTCGCTCCACGGGCCGTCAGAGGTGACAAACGGAACGGTTATCCCCATCTCACGCATCGTGTCGCGGAGAAATTCAAGATATGCCGTATCGTTGCCGTAATAACCGTACTCGTTCTCGATCTGAATTAAAATTATATTTCCGCCTCTATCGATCTGATAAGGCACCAGCTTCGGGATAAGAACGCTGTAATAATCCTTTACAGCTTTCAGATACGGCTCATAGCTGCACCGAAGCCGCATATTTCTGTCCCGAAGCAGCCACGCAGGCAGACCGCCGAACTCCCACTCCGCACAGATATACGGCGAGGGACGAATTATCATATAAAGTCCGAGTTCCTTTGCAAGTCTTATAAAACGTTCGATATCCCTGTCACCGTCAAAACAAAACTCACCCTTGTTCGCTTCGTGAAAATTCCACGGGATATAGGTTTCAACGGTGTTGCAGCCCATATTCACGAGCTTTTCCAGTCTGTCCTGCCAGTATTCGGGAACCGTTCTGAAATAGTGGAACGAACCCGAAATGATCTTGAACGGCTTTTTGTCAAGATAAAATTCATCCTTGATCTCAAACATATAAAACACCTCATTTTTATGCATATATTCCCACACAGTATTTCTCCGCCTGAACGTTCCACATTTTCGCATAAGTTCCGCCCTTTGCAAGCAGCTCGGAATGTGTTCCGCTTTCGGCAATGCTGCCGTTTTCAAGCAGGATTATTCTGTCGGCGTCCTTCGTGGTGGAGAGCCTGTGGGAAATAAGTATTACCGCCTGATTTTCGGCGTTTTCGAGCATACTCTTGTTGAGTCGGTACTCTGCGATAGGGTCAAGCGCGCTGGACGGTTCATCGAGTATCGCAACGGACATATCACGCATAAACATTCTCGCAATTGCGGCTTTCTGCGCCTCACCGCCCGAAAGTCCCATTCCCTTTTCGTCGAACTCCTTTGTCACCATTGTGTCAATGCCTTTTTCAAGCGAATCCAGCTTGTCGCCGAACTGCGCCTTGCGAAGCGAATCCTCGGCAAGACGGCGTTCCTCCTCATTTCTCGGTTTGTGCATAAGAACGTTGTGCGCAAGCGGCAGAGCGAATATCTGCAGATCCTGAAAAACCGTTCCGAAGCGGCTGTGATAGGACGCAGGCTCATAATCGTTCACATTCTCGCCGCTCACCCTTATCTCACCCTCGGTTGCGCTGTAAAGCCCCATTATAAGCTTTACAAGAGTTGTTTTTCCTGCACCGTTATGTCCGACTATCGCAATTTTTTCGCCCCTGCGGACGGTCATATTTACATCGTGAAGAGTCGGCTTTTCCGCTCCCTCATAGGTAAAGCCCATGTTCTTTATCTCAATATCGGACAAGCTCTCCGCCTTTTTGAGAGAAGCGCTTTCCGACTTGGGCGCAATGGAAAGGAAATCCCTCAAATTGCTTACGAATGCGCTTTCCTTTGCAAGCGAAACCATAAGCTCCACAACGTCCGAAGTCCTCCAAGACAGCGTTCCGAGAGCAGGGATCATCGCAACGTATGCGGCTGTGCTGACATCCTTATCCTGCAGCGCAAGAACGATGTACAGATAAGGCAGAACTGCCGAAAACAGCGTAAACAGCGACCATTTCGCCACTTCCAAAACGGATACCTTCCTGCGTATCTCACGGGTGCGCTCCTGCATTTTTCCGCAGGCTTCCTCATGCCGCGCAAGCAGCAGCCTTCCTATCCCGAACAAACGAAGCTCGCCTGCATATTTCTTTTCATAGAAAACTCTCTTTGCATAAGCGGCAGTACGTCCGTCCCTTGTGTTGGAAAAGTCCAGTTCATAGTAAAGATTGCCGCATTTCCTTCCGAAATAAAGCGAAATTGCGACCATTGGAACGATAAACGCCAGCAGCACAGGGTCTACCTTTGCGACAATTATCACCGCCGTTACCATAGCGGCAATACTTGCAACAAAATATGCGGAATAGTAAAGTATCGTGCTGCCCCTCTGCTGACATTCGTTCAGCGCACGGGTGTATTTGTCGTAAAAATCCGGCTTTTCAAACTGCGTATACTCCATTGAAACCGACTTGCGAATAACACGCTTGTAAAAATCCTGATACATTTTCGGAAGAAACTGCTTTTCGCAAAGCTGGTGTATCGCCGAGCTTATATGAATGCAGATATGACCTATGCACATCGCCCCGACAAAGCTTGCCAGTTCCGCAAACGGAGTCTGATTTTCAATAGCAATGTATATCCACTCGGTCAGATATACCGAAAATACCGTCCAGAACACATCCTCGGTAAATTCCTTTATAAACGTGTAAAGAACATACCCTCTGCTTCCGTGCCAAAGGATCTTCAGCATATACATAACGTTTGAAAACGCGGAATGTTTTGTCTTTTCTTTAGTATTCATTTTTGCCTCCCGACATTATGTCATAATTTGTAATGAACCGTATTCTTTTGAAACCGTTTTCACCCCCAAAAAACAAAAAGCGTACATTCCCATACAGAAATGTACGCTTTGCACTTCAATACCCTGCAAAAAACCGCAGCTATACTATAAGGGCAGGCAAAGGTTCATTTCCGATGAAAAACATATTACGCTCAAACATTTGCCCACCCCATTTCTCTTAAATAATGTGGTTAGTATATCATAATTTTTTCCGATTGTCAAGGATTATTTTTAAATTTTTGCGCAGAGCCTCAAACAGTTTTATGTATCAAGCTTGAACTGTGAAATAAGGTCTTTAAGCATATTAGCCTGTCCCGAAAGCTCCTCGGAAGCAGCAGCGGATTCCTCGGCTGTTGCCGAGTTGGACTGAACGACCTCAGAGATCTGTTCAACGCCGACTGTTATCTGGGTGATAGAATCGGCTGTATCGCGTGAAGCTGCCGAGATCTTTTCGTTTATCTCCGCAACGGCACCTGCCGCAGTGGCTACGGAATTCATCTTTTCTGCGACCTCATCAACAAGAGATGTACCCTTTTCGATAGTCGCAACGGTACTCTCGATAAGTGCAGTCGTGTTCTGCGCAGCCTCGGCAGACTTTCCCGCAAGGTTTCTTACCTCGTCCGCAACTACCGCAAAGCCCTTGCCTGCCGCACCTGCTCTTGCCGCCTCAACTGCGGCGTTGAGAGAAAGAATATTTGTCTGGAATGCAATATCCTCAATGGTCTTTATGATCTTCTTTGTTTCATCGGAAGACCTGCTGATGTCGTTCATTGCGGAAACGAGGTCGTTCATGCACGACATAACGACCTGCAACTCGCCGCCGGCAGCATTTGTCTTGTTGCTTGCGGTTTCCGCCTGAGAAGCGTTTTCCTTTATCTGCTCGGCGATAAGGTCGATCGTAGCGGCAAGCTCCTCAATGGAGGCAGCCTGCTCGGTAGCTCCCTGAGAAAGCGACTGTGCGCCGAACGAAACCTGATCCGCGCCTGCTGATACCTGCTCTCCGGCGGTGCTTATCTGACACATTGTATCGGAAAGTCTTTCCTTGATAAATCCGATATATTCGATAAGATGACTGTAATCGCCTACATAATAATGCTGATTTTGACGGGAATCTACCGCAAGGTTGCCCTTGGATATCTCTTCAAGTATTCTTTCAATGTCCTTGAAAATATTGTTAAGCTCCGATACGACCGTTGCGGTAGCGTCGGCAAGCTTTTTGGTTTCGTCACGGGAGTTTACAACGGGAACGCCGCTTGTAAGGTCGCCCTCCGAAAGCTTTACGATTCGCTCGGAACAGCTTACAATAGGATTTGCGATCTTATTTGCGGATATTCTGGCTACAACAGCGGCAATTCCGCAGACAACTATTATAATAACAACGCTTATTATCAGAGAGTAATAAACTCCGCTCAAAAATTCATTGCGGACAACATTTATTCCTATGCTCCATCCGGGAGTGCCTGCAACGGGCGCATAAGCTACATATTCTATATTTCCGTTATATTTATACTGGTCAAAGCCGGTTTCTCCTGCACACATTCTTGCCTCGACCTCTGCAAGCTTTTCATAGGACGGATCTGTTTTTGCAGCTTCCTGAGCATTTTCCTTGCCTACAACTTCGGGGTCATAAAATGCAATAGTTAGTCCTGCCGATGAAAGAAGATACGCCGTTCCGCCCTCTCCGACTTTAATGCTGTTTACAATTTCGTTAAGAAAAGTGTTGTCGGGTATCATATAAACAACGCCCGAAACCTTGCTGCCGTATATGCCGTTCTCCCAGAGCGGCGCAGAAATTACAACGGCATTTTCCACTCCGAAGATGTTTTGAACCATAAAATCGGAACAGTATGCTTCTCCTGCTGAGGATACCTTGAAAAATTCCTCTCCGGAGCAGTCGGTGCCGTTTAATATGTCCTTTCCGTTCATATCAAGAACGCTGCAAAGTTCAAGGCCATATTTGGATATGCGTTCCGCAGTGACTTCGGCGCAGACAGCCTCACCGTTTGCGGGGTCTGTCAAATCGCCTATGCAGCCGATCTCGGACGCGATTGACTTATAGCGGTCAATTTCCGTTTGAACACGGGAAGCTGCCAGCTTTGCTGTTTCTTCCATAGATTTGTCGAGAATACTCTGTGCCGAGGAAAAATTCAGTTTCGCGCCTGCTATGCCTATAATAAGCGATGAAAACAGGCCTATTCCTATCATTGCTGTGAGGATCTTAGTCTTAATGCTTTTCAAAACGATTCCCCCTATTCTTTTTGGACGTTTTTTGTGATGATTTGCGGAATTTTGTGGAAAAACTATATCATATTATTATATTAACATTTTATCAAAGGAAAGTCAATGCAATTTTTGCATATTTTTACACGATTACGCATAAAGTTTTAGATTTATGGTTTTTATTCGGTAAAATGACATTTTTTTGCGAAAATATCCCCAAACTGCGCAGGTTAAAAGTATACAAAAATGATATGGTTTGCTATTTTCGCGTCATTCAAAATTATAAAAATTTGAATTTTAAGGCAAGTTATACTAATTCC
>CAMJES010000121.1 GCA_946404705.1 uncultured Ruminococcus sp.
ATATCATAGCCGGTGACTGGAGTTCAGACGTGTGCTCTTCCGATCTTTAAGCATATCCTCCATTTGGAGATAGTTTTCCTTGTCAAGTCGGGTAGACTTTACCATTTTGAACGCCTGCTCACGGGTGTAGGTTTCTTTATCGGCAAGCGCATCCGTCAGAGCCGCCCTCTGAGCAGCGGTTTGAGGGGCGGACAGTATGCTCCGAAGCACAGGCCATCTGCTGCCCGAATCTATCTCTTTTATCAGCTTGCAGCAAGCATCCAGCTTGTCATTATCTTCAAGCATAAATGCAGTCAAACAGAGCCTTTCAGCTATCATGCTTTTTGTAAGCTCGACTCCATACCATGGGAATATGCAGGGAGAAAATGTGAGCGATTTCTTCGGAATGATATTATAGATCTCCCAAAGCCGTTCGTACATTTTTTCTGCTTCGGCTTCGTCCTTGTACCAATATGAAAGATCTAACAGACCCTTTTTCAAGTCCATCTGTCTGCCGCCGTCAGAAGTCCACATTACCGTATATCCGCCATTCCAGCCTTTCAAAAAATACGGCATGAACACAGCAAGGATATCAGGTTCATTATGTGCCAAAACAACGTGTTTAGCCATTTCATTTCCGTTGTTCACATCTTCAATATTAGCCGCAAAATATCCTGCTGTAAGGAGCTGATGATGTGTGCCGCTCTCGGACAGCTGCTTTACCTTTTCGGCGGCGGTCTTCATCTCATACAAACCATACGTCCAGAGAGAAATATATATTTCCATGCTGTCTTCCGAGGAAAGATATTTCCCCCTTGCTGCTTCATCATCTATACATTCAACCATAAGCTTCAGCGTTTTAGCGGTTATTCTGTCAGCAGCAGGACTGTCGGCAAGAAGCAGTCCTGTCCATGTACCAATTGCACGTTTAACAGAGGAAAAACGGATAAGATCATTGTCAGCTATCACTTTCAGAATTACCTTGAAGGCATCGACCGTACCAACATCCGCATTCTCACAAATTGCCTGACGAAGTCCCTCCTGCAAACGTGCCGCAAGAAGCAGCTTGCCGAGAAGCTCATGCATTTTTCCGTTCTTGCTGTACATTATTCCTCGAATAATGGTCTGATTGACCGTTCCCGAACCCTCGCCCATTATTATGTCTGTAAGAATTTCTTCAAGACGGGAATTGCCCTTGTCAAGCTCGTATGCGATCATCTCGGAATTATAGCACAAACCGTTTCGCAGATAAATATACGCATCAAGAGGAGTATTCAGATTTGAGGAGTTTTTATTTATAAATGCCGCCGCATTTTCGGAAAGCTTTCCCGAAAGAATATCGCATATATCCTCGTCCAGCCACGCAAGCTTTGCAAAGCTGCCGAATACATGGGAAAGCCGTGTAAGATAACAGCTGTAATCGGCAGATCTGAACGAACGGCGGTAATAGCTGCGTGAGCATTGCCACCTGTTCACAGCATCCGAAGCATAAAGAAACGCTGCCTTATTCTTTTCCGTGATGATCGTTCCGAAAAGCCAGCCGCATTCGCTTAAATAGAACTCGGAAGGTTTTGCATATCTGCCGTTTCTTAACCCCTGCATCATTTCCTTTATCAGATAATGCGAATTTTCTGTAATACTCCAAGAACGTTCGAACGCCGAAACGAATTTATGCTGCTCCTCCGAAAGCCGTTTTGCCGCATTCTCCTTGCGTTTCTCCATTTCCTTACCAAACTCGACCGCAAGCTGTTCAAGTGCCTTTTCTTCTTCGTTAATAGCCATAATGATCCCCCTTTACCATAATCTGCCCGTAAGCATTGTAAGTCTTATAAATGTAACGCTGTCATTTTCCGAAAGCGAAATGCTGTCGGATAAGCTGCCAACTTCATTTTCTCCGATAAAAATGCGATAAAGACCGTCCTCATAACTTTGCAGAGCGTTTTCAAACGCGGCAGCCTCATTTGCAGCTTTACCGCCGTAATTTATGCCGAAAGCTATCTTGCCTATCTCGCTCATTTCGCTTATTTCATCATCGGAAAGCGGCGTAACGCCCTCGCCTTTTTTTACACGCTCATTATACTCCGAAACGCAGGTATGCACCGATTCTTTTATAAGCTCACGAACGGTTGTCGGCGCATTTTCAAGCATAAACGGCACTTCCGCAACCTTGCTGCGTTTTTTTCCAAGCTGTTTTATGTTTACTTTTATAGTCATTCTTTATTTCTCTTTTCTATATTGAAAATGTTTGTCATACTGTTCCGCTCGTCTGCAATTTCATTGATTTTTGCAAAAGCGGCAGCCATATCTGATCTTTGTTCTTCGCTAAGATAAGGATTGCTAAGCATATCGGAAAAGTCAAAACCGTCCTCGGGTGCAGGCACGGTGTAATCTTCGACATCAAGTATTATCCCGTCATCAAATGCATCGCATATTTCAGACTTGTTATAAATAAGATACGCTTTTATCGCCATACATATCTCGTTAGCATGAGCGTCAATATAGTTTCCGTATCTTTCGGAAATCTCATTAATAAGAGCAGTATCATCATACGGTATTTTTGCCATAAGCGGCATAAGTTCTTTTCCTGCGTTTATATACTGCTCTGCAAATTCATCGCAGCCGTATTTTCGCAGCACACTTGCAGTATCATCAATAAGTTCCTCTTTTATGCTATGCTCATAATACTGCCAAACTCCGTCCTCTGTTCCGCCGCAATACCAACCCCACAGCTCATTGAAAATTGCAAGCGGAACGCATTTTTCCATAAACTCATTCCGAATTCCGGACATTAACTGAGCGAAAACCTGCTCTGTTTGAAGTTTTTCAATCATTCCCGAATGTTCCGAAATTTTGGTTTTCTCAAGGTTTTCATATAGATTTTGTATATTTGTACTCATTTTGCACTTTTCCCTCAAATGTTTTTGCTTTATCTTCTGCCCGAAGCATATTCGCCCATATTTATATCAATAACCTCTCTTGCAGGCTGTATAAGTGCATTTTCATACTGACATTTCCATTGAACATCACGGCATATCTCACCATTTTTTATACCGTCAATGGTTTCTCCGTTTTCGATCGGACAGTTATTTGCATATATGTAAGATAACGTATTATACGCATGATTTACAACTGCATTCTGGTCAATACCGTGAAAATGATACTGCAGATCGGGCAGACAAAGCGTACTCATACCAACCGTATCGACCATCATATCCTCGGTACCCTCTATTCTGAAAAAGCGTACATTCACAGCAAAGAAAATGAACCTGTCCTCACGGGGAATTTCCTTGTTCAGTATGCTTTCACGGGTGAACATTTTTCCCGATGTATCAAACATTATTGCACGGCAGGACGGAAACATTTCCGGCAAAGCCTCCATAAAGTCCATAAGCATATTTGCTCTGTCCTTGTAGTCAAGACCTGCCGCAAGCATATCCGTTGCAACGACTTGATACCTGCATTTATCAAATATTTCCTCACTTTCGGGACAATCCCACATCTGGCTCATTGTAAGCGCATCGGGGTGCCAGTCTGTAATTTCAGTACAGCCTGTTATCATAAGCTGCGGCGGAATAACAGCGTCTTTAAACTGTGAATTATACTTTTTTGCCGCAAATCCGACTGCATTGCCGCTGTATGCAAAGCATTCATTTTCACCAATATGCTCGTCCATTGCGCTGCACATAAGCTCTTTATCCGGCATATCGCATTTCTCTTCAAAAAGCAGGTGCATAATAAATACCATTCCCGGCTTCTGCACCTGTGAAAGATCCTGCTTAAGCTTATTATCCTTTTTTGAAAATAAATTTCCGAACAGTCCCATAAAAAAACTCCCCTTACATTTTTTATTTTCATTATATCAAATAATACAGCTCAATTCAACATTTTTACAAATTTTAGTCACAAAAAATTTGTTTGAGTTTTTTTACCGATATAAAGCAATCTCAACTATACAAATTATATATCTATTGTTTATGTTTGTCAATAGCTTTTGATGATTTATATAATTATTAGTATAGGTTATACTATATCTAAGGAAGTGATTTTATGGATATGCAGAATATTGAGGTCGGCAGAAGAATAACGGAAATAAGGAAAAAAAGAGGATATACCCGAGAAAAACTTTCGGAGCTTGCAGATATATCCGTGCAGTTTCTCGCAGATATCGAAAAGGGCAGAAAATCAATGACGATAAATACATTGCGCAAGCTATCCTCCGCATTATTTGTTTCCACAGATTATATTGTTAACGGAACATCGGCCCAAGAAAACAATGACTTTAGTGACATTATTTCTATATTAAGCACACTTTCCGACAAAAACAAAAAGCAGGCAGAAAAAATTCTGACTGCTTTTGCTGAAGCTATAAATGATAAAGACTAAAGATATGATGCTTTTCCCAAAACAAGGTTTAAAACTTTGTAATACTAAACACCAATAAATTATAGGAAAAAATCAAGCCGAAATCCAATTAATTCGAGATTGTCGGCTTGATTTTTTCTGTATTATATTGGTGTTTAGTATAAAACCTCCGAACTGCGGAAAAATAATTGCAGAGAGGTGATAATATGGAAGATTATGGAATACCGATAGGTTTTGGAATGGCTCTTGCTATGAATCTCGAAGCCATGCAGAAATTTGCGTCATTGCCCGAATATAAAAAGCAGGAAATTATCAACGAACTCATTCGGTTTCTTCAAAAACAGAAATGCAGCAGTATGTTGAAAAGCTCTTGTCGATGTAATAAGGCAATACCATACAAAGACCGCCACGGATCAGTAAGCTATCATAATAACGAGGAATAAAAAATGAGTTCAATATGGTTTGAAAATATCGAATTGCCAAGCTTTCCCGAATTGAAAAAGGATATAAAAACCGATGTTCTTATCATCGGCGGAGGAATTGCAGGCTTACTTACAGCTTATATGCTGCATGAGAGAAACGTGCCTTATGTGCTTGTGGAAAAAGACAGGATATGCGGCGGTGCTACCGGTAATACGACCGCCAAGATAAACGTTTCGCATGGCCTTTTATACAGCAAGCTGCTCAAAAGCGGCGGCGTACAAAATGCCAAAATGTATCTTGAGGCAAATCAGGCGGCGTTTGATAAATTTTCGGAGCTTTGCAGCGAAATTGACTGCAATTATGAACGCAGGGACAACTATGTTTATACGATAAATGACAGAAAAAAGCTTTTCGATGAGATGAATGCGCTTGAACAGATCGGATATAAGGCTGAATTCTGCAAGGATCTTCCGCTGCCGATGAAATCAGCAGGCGCAGTCTGATTTAAAGATCAGGCACAGTTTCATCCGCTTAAATTTCTGCTTCCGATTGCGAAAAAGCTGAATATTTATGAGCATACCTTTGTCCGTGAAATGATCGGCACAACGGCTGTTACAGACTGCGGCAAGATCCATGCCCAAAAGGTCATCGTCACATCACATTTTCCTTTCATAAACAAGCACGGAAGCTATTTTCTTAAGCTTTATCAGCATCGCTCCTATGTGATCGCCCTCGAAAATGCGCAGAACGTCAACGGAATGTATGTCGATGACAGCAAAACAGGTTTTTCATTCAGAAACTACGGTGATCTGCTTCTTCTCGACGGAGGCGGTCACCGTACCGGCAAGGAAGGCGGCGGCTGGGCTAAGCTTCGGGAATTTGCTTCAATTCACTACCCCGATGCAGTTGAAAAAGCGTTTTGGGCGGCGCAGGACTGCATGAGCCTTGACGATATTCCTTATATAGGCAGGTATTCGGCAAACACTCCCAATATGTTCACGGCAAGCGGCTTCAACAAATGGGGAATGACAGGCTCAATGCTGTCTGCGATGATGTTGAGCGATATGGTATGCGGAAAGAAAAATGACTTTGAAGAGCTGTTCAGTCCGTCAAGGAGCATTATAAAGCCCCAGCTTTTCATCAACGGCTTTGAGGCGGTAAAAAACCTGCTGACGCCGACAAAACCGAGATGTCCGCATCTCGGCTGTGCATTGAAATGGAATAATGCCGAGCATTCATGGGACTGTTCCTGCCACGGCTCACGTTTTTCGGAAAACGGAATAGTAATTGACAATCCTGCCAACGGTGATATAAGGAAACGCTGAGCCTGTCCCGAAGCTGCATCGGGCGTCCCGCTGTCGGAATTTCCTCAGGCGGTAAGCAAAACTGCGCAGACAGCACACAGCAGAGATTATTTATTCATAACCCACCTCCGATTTTATCTGTGCAGTCCCATAAGCATTTCAACCACCGCAGGGTCATAGTGGGAGAAGAACAGGCTCTCGCCCTCGTCAACTGCAGAAATTGCCGCCATATCATCATCGGTCAGAGCAAAATCAAATACGTTGATATTTTCCGTCATACGCTCCTTGTGAGTGGACTTTGGAATAACGACAACATCGCTCTGGAGCAAAAATCTCAGCGCTATCTGCGCAGGGGTTTTTCCGTATTTTTTGCCAAGTTCACAGAGAACGGGATCTGTAAAGAAGTCCTTTCTGCCCTCGGCAAAAGGCCCCCAGCTTTCGTGGACAACGCCGTAATTTTTCATATATTCGTGAGCCTTTTTCTGCTGCTGATAAATGTGAGTTTCCATCTGATTTACCGCAGGAGTTACCTCGGCAAAGCTGCATATATCCACAAGACTGTCGGGATAAAAATTCGATACTCCTATTGCACGGAGCTTGCGCTATGGGCGGAATAATGCTGAAACCGTATCTTACACCGAGCGGCATTGCAACGGCGTATATACAGGCTGACAGCTTCTTCCCTACTGCGTTTGACAGCAACGGAAACATCACAGGCTGCATTTTCACCGAGCGGAAGATAGTCGGCAAGAGGTAT
>CAMJES010000122.1 GCA_946404705.1 uncultured Ruminococcus sp.
TCCTTGATATATGGAATTATCTCTTGTATAACCTTTGCATCGGTCTTGATCTCCTTTGAAACCTCGCCCTGTGCAAGCGATATATTTATATAATCGGAATTGCGGAAACTTTTCGCGGCGTCCCCGATGATGTTCTTTATGATATCGGGAGCGACCTTAAGCTCCTCGCCTGCGATCTTTTCAAGCATTTCGCACATCGTTTCGCGCATTTCGTCCTCGCTGTCGAGAAAATATGCTTCCTTGCGCGAATTGATATCGGAAAGCAGCTGCGCGGACGCGTCAACATACTTGGCGCATTTTTCGAGCGACTGCCTTTTGCCCTCGTCAAAGCCCTCCTTGAAGCCCTCCGCCTTAGCCTTTTCCTTTAAAATGGCACATTCCTTGTTTGCCTTTTCGATAACTGCGGCAGTCGCGGTCTTGGCATTCTCTGCGATGTTTTTAGCTTCAAGCTGAGCCTTTTCGATTATCTCACGCCGTGCAGCCTCGGTGTTTTTACGGTATTCCTCAACGGCTGCAGCGACCTGACGGTCAACGGCAGCGCGGAACTCTGCTTCCTTTTCGGCAGCCTCTTTCTGCTTTTGAAGTTCGATCTCCTCAGGTGAGGGGGTATTCAGCTGCTCCGTTTCATCGCCGGGGATAATGACTGTATTGTCGATCTTGACGGGCTGCGCCGAACCGTAGCTGTACGACTGGGGTTTATATATTTTAAGCAATTATCTCGTCCTCTCCGCCCTTGCCGATAACAAGCTCGCCCTCTTCTTCGAGGTGTCTTATGATGCCAACGATTCTCTGCTGAGCCTCGTCAACGTCACGCATACGAACGTTATGCAGATATTCGATCTCCTGCTGGATGGATTCCTGCATTCTCTGCGGCATATTTGCATAAAGTGCGGCAGCGACCTCGGAGTTCGAGCCTTTGATGGCAACAGCAAGGTCTTTCGTTTCGACATCTCTGATAAAACGCTGAATGGACATAGAGTCGAGTCCGAGGATATCTTCGAAAACGAACATCTTCTTTTTGATCTCTTCAACAAGAACAGGATCTTTCGAGGACAGTTCGTCGAAGATATGCTTTTCTGTTCCTCTGTCGACCTTGTTGAGGATATCGGCAACAAAGTTTACGCCGCCGACAGTTGTAAGATCCATAGAAACAACTGCAGCGAACTTTCTTTCGAGTGTTTCTTCGATAGAATGAATGGTTTCCGGCGAAGCGGACTCCATTTTTGCAATTCTCTCAACGACTTCAACTCGCTTTTCCTTGGGAAGCTCCTGAAGAACGGCGGAAGCCTGTTCGGACTTGACATAGGAAAGAACAAGAGCAATAGTCTGAGGATTTTCGTTCTGTATAATGGCAAGCAGGTTCTTGTAATCGGATTTTCTGACGAACTCGAACGCTTTTGTCTGCATAGACTTGGAAACACGCTCCATAAGCTTGCTCGCCATTTCTGCGCCGTAAGCCTTTTCAAGAACGGCTCTTGCATATTCAACGCCGCCCTCGGAAATGACTTTCTGAGTAAGGCAAAGCTCATAGAATTCGTTGAGCGTTGCGTCAACCACGCTTGCTTCAAGATACGGCAAACATGATATTTCGTATGTAAGCTTTTCAACGTCATCGTCAGAAAGCCGCTTATAAACGTAGGCAGCATTCTCTGCGCCGATCGAAGTAACAACGATAGCTGCCTTCTGAATATTGGTCAGATTTTCGATATCAGGCATAGCTTACTCCTCCGTTTCGTCCTTCATCCAGTTTTTAAGCAGCTGAGCCACGATCTCCGGGCTGTTCTTTGCAAAATCGCTGATCTCTCTGCGGATAGCGACTTCCTTGGTTTCCTCGCCATCATCGAGAAGGCTCGGTATATCGGCAGGATTTGCGCCGTCAAGGTTCATTGTGAACGTATCAACAATAGGCTCGTCGCCCATACCTGCGAGTGCTTCGGAAGCAAGTATCTGCTGTTCGAACTTTGCGCGCTTGGTCTTGGCATTTCTCGATGTGATAACAAGCACAACGACAACAACGATAAGAAGGATAAGAAGAATTGCCGCTGCGACAATAAGCTGATTGAGAGTAAGACCGAAGAGATATACGGGAGATGTTTCGGGTTCAATATCCGTACCGAATTTCGGGAAGTTCGTGACCGTAACAACGTCCTGTGCGACCTCGGGGTTAACGCCGCCTGCATTTGCAACGAGGTTCACAAGATCCATTCTCTGCGCCTCGGAGATATAGTCGGTGTAAACGACCGCCGAAATGGAAAGACCGTCTATCGCATAACCAGCCTTTTCGATCTGCTCTTTATAGGTATCTACAAGGTAGGTGTTTGAAACCGAGTTTTCGCTCCATGCGCCGTTTCCGTTCGTATCGCCGGTGGGATATGTATCATCGGCGTTGGTTTCTACTCCGACAACGCCGCCGTCAACCGTAGTTCCTCCCGAAGCCTCGGTCGCGTCACCGTGCTGGAGAACGCCCGTGTTTCCGTTTCCGTCAGCCGAATAGTTGGTATTTTCGGAAACCTTTTTATCGAAGTTAAGCACCATATTTACAGCAACGGAAACTCCGTCATCGCCATAAATAGGCATAAGAAGTTCAAGTATCTTGTTTTTTATCGAATTTTCAAGGTTAGTTTTGAAAGCGAATTTTCTTGTTTCGTCGGCAACAACATCTATCTCGTTTTCGCCCTCTATCTGGGGGATACCGTAGCCGTCAACGATGCTGATATTTTCATCGGTAAGACCTACGCAGCCGTTTCTGACCGTATTTCTGATACCGACGATCTGTTTATCCGTGAGCTTATAGTCATTATTAAGATAAACGGTAACAGCAGCCGTAGGCACCTGACGAAGCGAAGAGATAACGGTGTTCTTCTGCTCCGGTATTGATATTGTAACGGTAGCCTTCTGAACGCCCTCGAATGTGCCTATAATCGCACTAAGACGCTCCTGAAGCAGCATTTTTGCATACTCCCTCTCCTGAGAAGAGGTAGTGAACATATCAATGTTATCCGTGTAAAGATTATAGTTGAGTGCGCTCTTTGGGTAGCCTTTCATAGCCATTTCCATTGTCAGAACGTTTTCCGTTCCGGCAGGTACCATGATAACTCCGCCGCTTTTAAGCGAAACATCGTAACCGAGATCCTGTATCGCCGTTACTATCTCTGCAGCCTCGCTTGCTTCAAGTCCCTCGTAAAGAATGGTATATTCCTTTTTGTTGGCTATAATTACAATAATGGCAGCAATAAGGAATATCGCAACCAAAATGGCGATATATGCGATTTTACGCTTTTTCTCCTGGGCAGCCCAGAATTGCTTGAACGAAGACGAAAGCTTTGAAAGCTGTTCCTTCATATCCATTGTACGAATTTTCCTTCCCGAATTTTAAGATAAGATATAGCTTACATCGTCATCTGGAGAACCTGATTATAAGCGTCAACAGCGGCATTCTTTACCGCAACAAAGGTTTCGACAGCGACCGAAGCCTTTGTCATATTATTATATA
Organism: uncultured Ruminococcus sp.; assembly: GCA_946404705.1. Lineage (GTDB taxonomy): Bacteria > Bacillota > Clostridia > Oscillospirales > Ruminococcaceae > UMGS363. Next base: position 3,494 of record CAMJES010000122.1, read on the forward strand.
TAGTATGCAGATCGTCAATATCGCCCTGCATAAGCTTTACAGCGTCAATGTTGGACTGCTGCTGGGTTTCCTGAACGTCATTGAAGACCTCCTTGAACACATCGGAAAACTGCGGTGTGCTTTCGGCAGGTGCCTTCACCTGCTCGGTTTCCTTGTCAAAAACCGACTGAACGGGTGAGATTGCGCTTGAAATAGGAACAATAAACATATCTTTAACGACCTTTCATTACTTACCGTTGAGTGACATTGCCTTTGTGAGCATAGCCTTGACTGCCGAAACTGCGGAAGCGTTCGCTTCATAGCATCTCTGCGCGGCGAGCAAGTCCATCTGCTCCTTGCTGTTGTCAACGTTGCTCTTATATATGTATCCGTCCTCGTCCGCAAGCGGATTGTCGGGGTCATAGACCGGAACGAACGGCGCATCATCGTCAATTATCTGCGCAACGTTGCAGCCTGCGAATTTATACTTGTTTTTATGCGAAAGATAATATGTGCCGCGAGAAAACTTCGGGCCGTCATCATTGCTGCTGAACTTGTCCAGTTCTTCGCTGAATGTTTTCTTTTCGGAAAAGACCACAAGCTGGCGGCAGTAGGGATCTCCCCCTACCGAGGTATTGTAGGTTTCCTGATTGGCGATATTCTGCGAGATGATATCAATGCGCAGCCTTTGCGCCGAAAGCGCAGAGCCGCCTATATCGAGTGAATTCAAGAATGACATAATTTTCCTCCGAACTGTCAGACGCCGGTTACATTACTTTGAAATTGCGGTGCGGATCATTGCATAGTTGTTGTTCATCTGATCCATAAGCGCGCTGTACTGGTACTGTACATCGGCAAGGTCGAGCTGCTCCTTTTCGAGGTCGACATTATTGCCGTTTAGGAGCTGGTTCGTGTTTGTTTCGTATGTAGTGGAAACTTTAAGTGAAACCTTGCCATTTTCCTTGTCGGTCGGGGTATGGTATTTGCACTTGCACATCTCTTCCTCAAGCACAAGACCGAAGTTAACGGTTTTGGCTTTAAAGTCGGGCGTTGAGATATTTGCGATATTATTGGATATAATGCGCTGCTTATACCACGCAGCGTCAAGCGCCTCTTCGGAAAACGTCTGTATCTTATTATCAAAAAGTCCCATAATCTGCCTCCTAATTTTACAGGTACTTCATCAAACTAATTCGCTAAAATGGTATACTGCTCCCTAAAAAAGGGTATAACACTCCATTAACAGTATAACCCTTTTTCACAAAAAATACAAGAGATATTACAAAAATTATATCTTAAGACGTAACAATTTTTTTTTATAAATTCTATGAATTTTTTCTAAATGTAACAAAAATAACCATAAAATTAGACTAAAATCGACTTTTATCGGAATATTTTTGTGCAAATTATACAATCTGTAACTTTTTTAATCAATTCAACAAGTTTTAAAAACAAAAGCATATACGAAACGATCGTGTTCCGTATATGCTTATTTATCCGTTTTATGTTTTGGAAGTGCGCGGCGGTTTATGGCAATTCTAACCATTTCGTTTGTAACGCTGCGCGTATATTTTTTCTTCATTTCGTCCGCTTTTTTCTTGTCCTTCGGTGTTTTTATCTTGCAGGAAAGGAACGGAACAGCGTCAAGCGCTTCCGCCATTGCTTCGGCGAAGCATCTGTCGCAGGTACAGCAGTTGAACCTTTTCAGCGCGATCGGCAGAAGCTCGGTTATAAGCTCGGAACTTACGCATATCTCGGTCGTTTCGCCCGACTGACTGTGAACCTCGGGAACAGCTTTTTCAGCCTTTTGGGGGCTGTTTGAATGCATTTCGATGACAGACTGCTTGAACTCGTTATCGATTATCGGGTTGGTTGCAGTATTTTTTCCCGTGATAAGCTTCATAACTGCGTCGGTCTTATGCGATATCCTTGCCGCAGAGCTGCCTGCCATAGCTGTTCCTCCTTATTTTTTCTTCTTATCAATAATTATCTCGGGATAAAGCCCCTCACACGCCTTGACATAGTCCCTTGCGGCGCGGCAGTTAGGAGAATAGGTCGTTATGACCTCCTGATGTGCAGGAGCCTCGGCTACCGCAACGGAAACGGATATCTTCGTATCAAGGACTATCGTTCCAAGCTGCTCCGCAACGATCTCGACCATTTCGGCGACCTCGCTCGCAAGCTGCTGGTTTCTGACATATTTTGTAAGAAGTATTCCTCTTATATTAAGCTTTTTATTGTAATATTTTTTAACTGCAAGTATAGTTTCACGCAGCTGAGCTATCCCCTGCAATGACAATATCTCGGGCGTCATCGGGATAATAAGGTCGTCAGCCGCGGTATAGGCGTTTATCGTAAGCACGGAAAGCGCAGGCGGAGTATCTATAATAATATAGTCATACTCGTCGCGGACAGTTTTGAGTATCTCCCTAAGGATAAACTCGCGCTGTTCAACGGGCAGTTCAAGCTCGCTTCCCGAAAGCAGTATATTCGAAGTGATAACATCGCAGATATGCGTAGTCTTTATCGCGTCACGGATATTGCAGGCACCTGTCATAACATCATGGATAGTATATCCCCTGTCCTCGGTGCCGAGGGAGAACGAGAGATTTCCCTGCGGATCCATATCTATTGCAAGGACTTTTTTACCTCTGCTTCTGAAAATTCCCGTAAATGCGGCGCAGGTCGTTGTTTTTCCGACGCCGCCCTTCTGATTTGTAACAACTATTATCTTCGCCATAGATCAAAAATCCTTATTCTGCTGCTGTTTAAGCTTTTCCCTTTCGGCTATCTGACACTCAAAGATGAATCTTGCAAGGCGTTCCTCCTGCGACTGGGTGATGTTCAGAAAATGGCAGCCGTAACCGTCCACAACGTCCGTTCCGAAGACGTTCTGTTTACGCAGGACTTCCGTCAGCAGCTCCATATCTCCGCCGAAGAATTCAAGCATAAGCTGGTCGCCGGGTTCAAAGTCGAACTCAGCCTTCATATAAACTCCGCCGAGATTTATGTTGCAGACATGGATATTTATCGGTTTATCGAAATTTATTATTTCCTCATTGCGTATATAAAACGGAGAAACAATGTCAAATTCCGTGTTTATCTTAAAGGAAGCGCGGCGTTCTTCGAGCGCGATGCCGTCGCCGACATGGAAATTCATCTGATACTCGGTGGAAAGGTCGACCGAGGTCTTGTATTTCATTCTGACGCCGTTTATATATTCAAAAACGGCGGATATGTATTCATCTTTTGGAACAAGCGGAAGTAGATCGGAAGAGCGTCGTGTAGGGGAAGAGTGTAG
>CAMJES010000123.1 GCA_946404705.1 uncultured Ruminococcus sp.
TATTGAAACACCTTTGTTTGAATTTCGGTCAACAGTCACAGTTCCGCTCTGAATGAAATAAGGGAACTGATAAGCCGTGCCGTCAGACGGGATAAGGCTCTGCGTTACAGCAACATTTCCGTCAATAGGCTCAATATTGTTGACCTTCTTGACCGTGTTGAGCGCGTCCCACGCCGCTATGACCGCCTCTGAATCCTGCGCACAACCCGCCTTTAAAAGCTCCCATTGCGCTTCATATTGAGCAAATAACCCCGAAGTGTCAATGTGGTCGATCGCACTCGTCACATATCCGCATACATCATCAAAGCCTCTCTTGTCCGTGATATCCGCCGCCGTGACCTCAACGCAGTTTGCCGCAACATAAACATAAGCAAGCACAATATCATAGCATTTTTCATCTCTCATGGGAGAAGGTTCAACCGCCGCTTCATCGGGTACTCCCTCAATAATGTAAGGATAAACCATTCTCTTTTCATGATCGCAGCGTATAACGACCGCGTCTATCCTGTCATATTCCGTGTCGGAATCCGCAAGCGTGAGCAGCTGCGGACTCTGCCTGCGGTACCAGCGCCCCTTTATGTAAGCCGTTCCCGCAGCAACGGAAACCGCCATATCTCCTGCAGCCGAAACCATAAGCGCATTCGTATCGGAACCAAGCACACCATCCGTGAAAAAATCCCCGAAAAATGCGCTGAAATCATCCGCCGAGTAGCGCCTGTCATGATTTTTTGAAGCAAAAAAACCGTATTCATTTGACATAATTTTCTCTCCTTTCGATTTGTCAGCCGTTTACCAAATTTCCAAGGTATACCGACATTGTAAGTCCGCCGTTTTCATAGCGCTCCGTTATCTTCGTAATGCGTCGGGCAGAATTTTCACCGTTCTCATCGGGATAAAGCGTGACTGCGTCACCAACCTGAAATATCCCCGAACGGAAAACCTCGGCCATTCCGTTGCCCATTGCCGCAGATATGACCTCCTCGGGCGGAGCATACCTTGCATTAAACAGCTCCTCTGCCGCTTTTTTTGTAGCAGGATAATCAAGCTCCGCTTTATATACGATCTCCCCGTCTATGACAGAAACATTGTAATATATCACAGGCTCTATCTCATAAACCTCTTCACAGCGCATATATCCGCTCGCCTCGCCGAAATACCCCGACCATGCTTCAATGCCAATTTCACCGCTGCCGTTGTATTTTTCATCAGAAAAAATATAAGCACCGTTGACAGCACCTTTTTCACTGTAAGAATAGCTCTGTCCCCCGAGCGTGTCATAGCTTTCGGAAAGAATGACAGGAAGCGCCGTCCCCGAACCAACGCTCAGATCGGAGGTGTATCTGCCGAAAATGCGTATCTTTGCACCGCCGTCATCATGCACTATCTCCGAACATACCCTGAACCCCTTTTCAATAACAGCCGAAACCGACCGCGAAATGCTTTTTTTTCGATAAGCCGCCGTTGGCGTGAAAATACAGTCGACCGACTTGTCAATGACCGTGTTCGGAAAAATTCTTTTTTCTTTGGCAAGCGAACCGCAGTTTTTTTCAAGCATTGTCATAAAGCTGTCACCGACTGCATGATCAACAAGTATGCGCCTTGATAACAGCCCCGAAAACGAAACCGCCGAAACCTCGACCCTGCCGCCGCCCTGCAAAACTTTAAGTCCCGTTATGACCCCCGAAAAAACATCGGGTATCTCAATAACTCTGTCAGGTTTGAGCAGAGCGTCCGACCTATCGTCCGATAAAAACACCGCCTCCAGCCTGTCACCGCCGCAGATAAGCCGCTCTGCACGATAGCTGCCCAGCCTGTCGGTAAGTCCGAGCAGCTTCAGATACTCCCCTGCCGCCGTTTCATAAATATATACGTCCAATCAGAATCCCTCCGAATATTCCTTTAAACCGATGTGCGCCGTTATCTTCATACCGCCCGTGTCGGTCTTGATGTAGACCCTCGCACCGCCGGGCGCGATCTTGAAAAATTCCGAACCCCATATAATGCGGTGAGTAATGTCCTCAAGCTTAGAGTTGTCGTTTATGCTCGAAAGGAATATCCCCTTTTCACCGTCAATGCAGCGGAATATCACAATATCTCCCGAAGAGAAACTGCCCCGAACGCCGACGAACTCCTTTGTCGCAGCGTTGACCGCCCGTATTTCCGAAACCTCGCTTATGACCTGCGCCGTAATAACGCATCCTGCGCTGAAACCGCCGTTGTTCGGAACAAATGCCGAGTTGCCCGAAAGAATGACCGAAAGCTCCGTTTCATTCTCTTCGCTAAGCTCCCAGTCGTCAAACTCCCATTTTCCCGAAGAACCGCAGATCTGAACATAAACATCTGCACCGCCTGTGTTTTCAAAGAACGGATTAGGACAAAGAAAAACTATCTCCGCATAATTCGTACCGTCTTCAATATCCGCCGAAACGCTTTCCGAATAACAGCCGATACCCTTGATCCCGTCAGCACAGCCTATCTCCAGCCTTCCCGTTCCCGAAAGTCCGAGTATGCCTGATATTCTGTCACGCGCGCGCTCAAAATCACCGCAAACCGCCGCCTTCAGCTTTATGCGGCGCACTTTCCTGCATTCCGATGTGACCGTTCCGCCCGATATGCCGTTTTCTTCAATGCCGACGCTCTTCTCGGGGCATATTCCGCTTATCGAAACAGCACGGATAAGCCCCTCGGAAAAATCAATGCTCTCCCCCGAAGCCGCTTTGTAAACTATCTTCATTTTTTTACAACTGCTCCTTTTCAAGTATGTATTCCGCCGCAATAACGAACGAAACAATGTTCATTCCGTTCTCCGAACAGCTCTCCATCGCAGGCCTTTCCAACGGCTCCACGCGTATAATGCGGAAACCCTCCCCCTCGATATCAAATCGTGAGAAATCCGCCGCACAGAATTCTTCCGCCGCACCGAACAGCTCGGACGGAACCTCGCCCTTGAACTTGACCTTTATCTTCATCTCACGCAGCTCGCCGCCGTCAAGAAACGCCGCTTTAAGCGTGTCCGAAACAGGATAGAAAGCCGCTCCTCCGTCCGCCGCAAGCCTTACCGAAGGCTCTGCTTTGCAAAGACGGCTTATGCCGCCGATAATGCTCTCTGCAATTCCCGTCATGCGCCAATCTCCTCCAAAGTCACCTCAATGTGATGCGGCGCGCTTCTGCCGTATAAGACCTTAACGCCGCTTACGGAAAAGCTCCGCCCCGAAAAAACCACCCTCTGACCTATGCGAAAATCCACCGCCGCAGGCAAGCTGTTTTTGCAGTCATATATAAGCAAAGCCTCGCCCGAAGCCTTGTCGTTGAACCCCTTTACACCGTCACGGTTTATCTTCCCCGAATAGTCAATGCGGATAAAGCTAAGCTCGGTCGGCTCTTCGTAAGCCGCCCCGAAAAAGCCGCCGTTTTCCGCTTCATAAAGCTTCGCCCTGTGGATAAGCAGATATTTCGGTATGCATCTCATTTTAAATCACCCCAATTCTCCTCGATAAAAGTCCCACAGCTTCAAGATATCCGAGAGCGACCCTTGAAAAGCCGCCCGTTGAAGCTGTATTTTTCGCCGCAGACGAACCATAGCTGTATGAAAAACTGCCTATCGTCACCGAAGTCGGCTCATCACCGCCGCTTTCAATATCTCCGCCGTTTTCAAGCATATAGTCCGCCTGCGCAAAAACCGCCTTTTCGATAAGCAGCTTTTCCTCTGCGCCGAAATTCTCATAACCTCGCCTTGAAACCGCAAATCCCGACATAAGCTCGACCGCTTCTTCTGCCTTTTCAAGCAGCTTTTTCGCTCCATCTTCACCTATCTCCGTCTGCCGCTCCATATATTTTTCAATGTCAGCGTAAGCCGTAAAAGCTCACCTCCTTTCCTACAAATTTTCTGTCGGTTTAAGCCTCTGTTCTCTTAACGTAAACCGTTTCGGGCTTGGAAATGTGAACAGCGTAAACCTTTCTGCCCTGAACAGCGGCAGCACCGATGTGAACACCGTCCGCAATGGGATTTACCGCAACAGGAACAGCCCATTCGCAAACTCTGTGGCACCAGTTCGGATGTCCGCAGATAAATTCGGTAGTTGTCTTTTTGCCCGAAACAGCGTCCGTGTTCTCGAACATAAGATTGTTCGATTCAAAAACGTTGAAGCCTGCAATTCTGCCAACGCAGCCAGCCTTGACAAGCTCCTGAGAGATATTGCCGCCGCGGATAAACTTGTCGTCCTGCATAATGACTTCCATAAATTCGGGCGATGCGATAAGCCAGCGGTTTGAAGCAGGAACGCCCTTTCTTGAAAGATAAGTCCTTGCCTTTGCGACCGCGCTGTAAGCGTCCGAAGCCGTGCAGGCTGTCTTCTTGTCGCAAACCTTAACGCCCTCGGTAGTTTCAAGAGCCGCAATGGACTTTTTATCCATAGAAAGACCGAGCGTGTAGCCGGCCGAAGCAAGACGCTCCGCAACAACATCATCGGGGAGCGAAGCCGCGTCATAGCCGTCAATAAGCTCGTTCACAGCCTCATCATTCTCCATTATGAGCGTGTGATAAGAGGTCGCACCCAAAGAAAGCGAAGCACCGTTCGCCTTGTCGTAAGCCTTGACCTCGACCTCCGTGTCGCGCACGGGAATGATTACCGCACCGCCCGTTCCATTGCCCTCGTGAACGGTGCTGAAAATGTAGTTGTCCTGCGTAACAAGTGTAGCTCTGAGCTTAGCGTCAACGAGCTGTGAATAACGATTTGTAATAAGTTCTGCCATAATTTTTTCCTCCATAAATTTCATTTCAAAGTTTTGATTTTTTCATCAGCGGCAGTCGGGATTTGCCGCAAAAAAAGCTTCCTCCACTCCCGAAACGGGCGCGGTTTCAATGCCCTCGATGTGTACCCCCGTGGTAACATCCGACCTGTCCGAACGTGTCGGCTTAAAGAACGGATAACGCTCCAAAACCTCGGTTATAGCCGCCTTTCTGTCGGAGTTTCCCATTGCCGAAGCCGCAGCGATAACAACATCGCAGTTTTCCTCGGGAACGCCGTTCTGTATGCAAAAAAGCTTGTCCTCAAGCAGCCTTTCACGCTCGGTCGGCTCCGAATTTTCTTCCGTAACGGCAGCTTTCTCCGCTGTTTCCTCCGTTACTTCTTCAATTCTGTTTTCTTCCATAATCAATTACTCTCCTTTTCAAGCTTTATCCTCTCATATTCCTTCAAGGCTTCATCATAGCTGCAACGCGACAGCTCCATAATCGCCGTGACCTTCGACTTCAAGCCGTTCTGCACAAGCTTAACGCTATTTTCGATAAGCGTGTTCTCGTCCGTGATTATGCCATCCTGCCATAAAACTTCCGCGGAAAAATCCGCCGTTTCAATGTCGCCGAGATATACCCCGAGCGCCGCGATCTCACGCGCAAGACCTGCAATAGCCTTGCCGAGCGCGTTCTGCTGCGCCCTTATCGTAACGGCAGTCCTGCTGTCACGGGAGATTATCTCCGTTGCAGTCTTTACCCCCTCGTTCACATCGAACGAGAACGTCCCCGAGGAAAGTCCCGTCTGAAAACAGAGTATGTTTAACAGCGCATTTATCGCCTTTATATGCTCGTCAACGCGCAGCTCCACCGTGTTGTCGGTTATCTTCAGCTCGCTCTCCTCATCGCATTTCAGCGCAACATAAGCCTCATCGTCAGCGTCAAAATATTGCCGCTGCTCGCCCGTTGCAATGTCCACAACCGTCTGAACGCAGCTGCTCGGAACAATTATGCGCTTCTTGCCGAGAATGAACTCTCGCGCAAAGCTGTCGAACGCAACATCGAGCGCACGGAGAGTATCCGCAGCATTTGCATAAACCGAAATTCCCAGCGGCAGATTCGGATAAAGATTGTTCGCCCCGAAAACCCTGAAAACCGAGAATAAATTCTCCGTCACCCCGTCATAAACTATCTTCGGCATAAGCTCGGGATAACCTGCGGAAAGCGAACATTCCGAAGCCGTGCCGCCGTCCTTTGCGCAGAAAAGCCTATGCTCCGAAACCGCATTGCCGCCCTCAACTCCACGCCGTTCATATAAGGTGTACCGCTGACCGTTTTTCACCGATACGCTCTTAAAGCAAGCCGAAGTTACCCCACTTTCATCCCATTCAAGCGGTATAAAATTTCCGCAGGGAACGCAGTCGATCGCGATCTTCCCCTTGCTTATGTACGGTCGGAATACGCAGCCGCCCGTTGCGAATGCATAAGGCAAACGCTCGGTCAAACGCTCAAAAAAGCCGCTTTCTTCAAACACCCTCCGGACGTATTCCCCGACCGCCTTGTCGGAATAAACCAGCTTCGGTCGCTCCGCCATGACCCCTGCGGCAAAACGGTCGCACAGCACCTTCGCCGTCCCGAGCATATTCATTTTCCTGCTGCCGCCACGGTATAACCCCGACTTCTTGACCGTTTTCCAGTCGGGGTCGCCGCCGTATATCCTCCGCCAAGTATCCGCCGAAGCGTAATACTGCCGAAGCTCCGCACCGCCGCTGCCGCCGAACAGCTTTTTTACATCATCAATTTCTCCCATCAGATCCCTCCATGATCAATAAAGTTTTTCATCAGCGTTTCCGTTGAGTATTCCTGCGCGTCAAGGCTGTCAATGTTAACGCTGCCGTTGTCAAGACGGATACCACTGCCGTCCTCCGCCCAAACCGCCTCGGAAAACGCCGATATCGTGTGAACGCAGGAGCGCATTACAGAGATCGGAAGAGCGTCGTGTAGGGAAAGAGTGTAGATCTCGGTGGTC
>CAMJES010000124.1 GCA_946404705.1 uncultured Ruminococcus sp.
TTTCGTCCGCTTCGCGGTTTTAACAACAAATGTTAGCGTTACAATAATTCCGAATTCCGCATTCCGAATTCCGAATTAAACTGTGAGTTCCGCCTTTTCTCCGATAATATCCTTATTCGCTTCAAGAATAGGCTTGATAAGTCCGTTTACGAATTCTTCGGTCTGCTGTGCGCTTCTGCCGGTGAAGTTTTCCGGCTGGAGAATTGCGTCGATCTCTTCTCTCGTTATCTGGAAGTCGGGGTCGGCAAGAATTCTTTCGATAAGGTCGTTTTCAAGTCCGAATTCCTTGACCTGTTTGCCTGCTTCCATTGCGTAGGTGCGTATCTTTTCGTGGAGAGCCTGTCTGTCGCCGCCCTTCTTTACTGCGTCCATCATAATGTTTTCCGAAGCCATAAACGGCAGTTCCTTCATAATTCTTGAACGGATGACCTTCGGGTATACAACGATTCCCGAGGTTACGTTGATAAGAATGTTGAGGATAGCGTCGATAGCAAGGAAGCCTTCCGCAACGGAAATTCTCTTGTTTGCGGAGTCGTCGAGCGTTCTCTCAAACCATTGCGTACCCGAAGTAAATGCAGGATTGAGCGAATCTATCATAACATAACGTGCAAGTGCGGTTATTCTCTCGCAGCGCATAGGATTTCTCTTGTAAGGCATTGCGGACGAACCGATCTGATTTTTCTCGAACGGTTCTTCCATCTCCTTGAAATTCTGGAGGATACGCATATCGTTTGCAAATTTCATTGCCGACTGCGCAATTCCGCTGAGCGTTGCGACTATCTGCGAATCTATCTTTCGTGAATAGGTCTGTCCCGAAACGGGAACTACCTTGTCAAAGCCCATTTCCTCCGCGATAAGCTCTTCAAGCTTCTTTACCTTCTCGGTATCGCCCTCAAAAAGCTCCATAAACGAAGCCTGCGTACCTGTCGTACCCTTTGAGCCGAGCAGAGCAAGATTGTCTATTCTATATTCGATCTCGTTAAGATCCATAAGCAGCTCGTTCATCCAGAGCGTTGCGCGCTTGCCCACGGTCGTAAGCTGTGCAGGCTGAAGATGTGTGTATGCAAGTGCAGGCATATCCTTGTATTCCATAGCGAAATCGGAAAGCTGGCTGAGAACGTTGATAAGCTTTCTCTTTACAACTTTCAGAGCGTCACGCATGATGATGATATCGGTATTGTCGCCTACATAGCAGGATGTCGCGCCGAGGTGGATGATACCCTTAGCCTTCGGGCAGGCAAGTCCGTATGTGTAAACGTGAGCCATAACATCGTGGCGTACAAGCTTTTCTCTCTCTGCGGCAGTTTCATAATCAATATTGTTAACATTAGCTTCAAGCTCGTCGACCTGTTCCTGCGTTATGGGCAGACCAAGCTTCATCTCAGCCCTTGCAAGAGCGACCCAAAGCCTTCTCCAAGTGGTGAATTTCTTGTCTGCGGAAAAGATATACTGCATCTCCTTACTTGCATATCGGGTGCAGAATGGTGATTCGTAGCTATCAAAAGACATCAAAAACAACTCCTATATTCATTTTTGTATCAAAAAACACTATTTTTATTATACCATATATAAGCCGATTTGGCAAGACATTTGAAACGATTTTGCAAATTATCAATATTTGCGGCGGAAATTTTGGAAAACGGTGGTAAAATCTGTCCTGATATGTTATAATCAAGAACAAAGGGGGAATGTCTATGTCAACAAGCAGGGAATATCTCGATTATATACTTGAACAGCTTTCGGAGCTTGAAAGCATAACGTATAAGCAGATGATGGGGGAGTACATCATCTATTATAAAGGCAGGATAGCAGCGTATATCTGTGACGACCGCTTGCTGATAAAGCCCGTACCGAGCGCATTGAAGCTTATGCCTAACGCACCGCTCGAACCGCCGTATGAGGGCGCAAAGGATATGCTCCTCTGCGAAAATACCGAAGAAAAGGACTTTCTGACAAAGCTTTTTGAAACGATTTATCCCGAACTGCCCGAACCGAAGAAAAAAGACCCACTCAAAATAAAAAAGCTTGCGAAAAAGGATATCCCGAATGCGTTAAAGCTTGCGCTTGACGTTTTTATGCAGTTTGAAGCACCCGAGTATTCCGACGAGGGCATTGCTGAATTCGAAAACTCTCTTGCGGATGAGAGCTTTGTCGCAAAGCTCAAATTTTACGGTGCATATATGGATGACGAGCTTGCAGGAATAATTGCATACCGTGATCCGCAGCATCTCAGCCTTTTCTTCGTCCGCCCCGAGTATCAAGGCAAGGGCATCGGCAGAAAGCTTTTCGAGCGGCTCAAAAAGGAGTTTGAAAAAAAGACCTTTACCGTCAATTCTTCGCCTTACGCCGTGAAAATATACGAAAAACTCGGTTTTACGGCAACCGATACCGAGCAGACCACGAACGGAATAAGATACACACCCATGGTATTTATTGAGAAAAAATGAGCGCAATAGAAATAATCAACCAAAGACGCAGCTACCGAGGAAAAAAATTAGGTCAAGCCTTTTTAAGACTTGACCTGAACTTTTACGATTTTTACTGCAAATTTTAGTGCTAAAATAATTCCGAATTCAGCATTCCGAATTCCGAATTAAACTTAGCCCTCTTCCTTCATCTTTGCGAAGCATTCGCTGCAGTAAACGGGACGATCCTCTCTGGGCTTGAAAGGAACCTTAGCTACGCCGCCGCAGGAAGCGCAGGTTGCTTCGAACATTTCTCTCTCTGTTTTTGTGCTGTTCTTTCTCGCATCACGGCAAGCCTTGCATCTCTGAGGCTCGTTTACAAAGCCTTTTTCAGCATAGAATTCCTGTTCGCCGGCTGTGAATACAAACTCATTTCCACATTCCTTGCACACTAATGTCTTGTCTTCGTACATTTTGATTTCCCTCGCTTAAAAAAATAATAGTTTTAGACCTGAGGACGGACTTGCACCGACACCTTTGCCTTTTGTGGAAAGAACAACGCTCTGAACTTTAAGCTACTTGGCCATATATATGAAAGCTCACGGCTATTTTCCGCCGAGAAGCATTTTCAGCTTTTTTCTTATTCTGAAAACGGCATTGTCAACCGATTTTTCGGAGATACCGAGGATATCCGCTATCTCGCGGTAGCTTCTCCCGTCAAAGTAAAGCTCAAACACCTTTACTTCCATCGGAGCAAGCACCGATTCCACCTTTCTTCGGATACTGCTGTCGTTTTCTTTTTCAAGGCAGATATTCTCGGGTGAGGAATCTGCGTCTGCGATATCGTTTTCGTCCGCAATAACGGAAATATCGTTTTCCTTGTGCTTTGCGATTGCCGCGGCAGCCGTCCTGATGCGGTTGGTCACGCAGGTATCCGCAAAGGAAGAAAACTTTGCGCCGTTTTCGCAGCTGAAGCTTTCAATCGCGTTGCAGAGCGCCAGCAAACCCTCTTGGGTGAGATCCTCAAGGTCGGAGCAGTTGTCCGAATAGGCATGCGCCCTTTTAAGCACAAGCTTCATATAGCGTGAAATAATAATGGAAACAGCGTCCTTGCTGTCCTTGCCCTGCCGTCCGCTGTCACGGCGTATAGCTTCAATAAGCTCATTATCGGAAAGGCTGCTTGGTTTAACGATCAATTTAATTCAACCTCCGAAAAAAGCCTGCTTGTGGATAGCCGGAAAATAAATTTCAAAAATATTTCACCTAACTATCATAATTCTAAACATTTTATTTCGCTTTGTCAAGTAAAATTCCGCTTTTTATACCTTTAGCCGATTTTTTTGGTAAAGTTGGCTTAATCGTTTAAGACTTTTTAGCTATTTTTACCCTCTTTTTCGATATTGTGTGACAAAATGAACAAATGCCGGCTTTTTTGCATACATAATATACTATATTAATAGTATACCGATGATACCGGTATTTATATTAAATTTATGTGAAATGCTTGCAATCGGCTTAAAATAATGATATAATGGTAAATATTATAAATGCGGCACAAAGCTGTATTGATATGGGCGTAACTGCCGCCCTTTGATTAACTGGAGGTTTAAAATCTATGCTTACAAATGCAATCATTTCTTTTGCTGAGGCAGCACAGCCGCAGCAGATGGACACTACAGCCGGCACGATCTCAATGCTGTTTTCGTTCGGTCTTCTCATTGTTGTTTTCTATTTCTTCCTTTTCAGACCGCAGAAGAAAAAGGAAAAGGAAGCAAAAGAACTTCGCGAAAATCTTCAGATCGGTGACGAAGTAACGACTATCGGCGGTATTGTCGGCATCATCGTCCGCAAGAACGAGGATACCTGCGTTATCGAAACAGGCGGCGACCGCAGCAAGATCCGTGTAAAGCTCTGGGCGATCTCCGAGAACAACACAGTTCACGACGCCGCAGAGGAAGCTGCAAAGGAATCCTTTAAGCCTAAGAAGGAGAAAAAGCAAAAAGAAGCTGACAAGACTAAGGATAAAGAAAAAACCGAAGAATAACCTTATCTTCACACATAATCCCTCCGTTGTTCGCATAAAATTTACAAATGCGTCAGCGGAGGTTTTTTTATGCGGAAGAATGCAGAACAGAAACATAAAAGCGAGGTAATAAGAACAGTCGTAACGGCTGTGCTTGCCGGAATAGGAGCGCTGTCGGTGTGCCTTTTTGTTTTTGGTGAAATTGCAGTAAAGATCGACCTTCCGGACGGGATAATGTCGGTAATGGCGCAGATATCGCTTGCCGCAGGCTGTTTTGCGGCGGCATATACCGTTTCAAAGCAGCGCAGAAGAAACGGTCTGCTGTCGGGACTTTGCTGCGGCGCAGTTGTGTTCGCAGTCATATTTTTGCTTGGAATCATCTTTGCGGGAAGCTTTTCGCTCGGCGGTTTTATATCAAAAATCCTTGCAGTTTTGTCCTGCTCCGCTCTCGGAGGTATCATCGGAGTTAACTCAAAGAAAAGATTTCGTTAAATTGCCTATTGAAATTTGAAAAGATATGTGATATAATGTAGTAAATAATTATTTAGTGGAGGTTTTTGTTATGAAGCACATCAAAACCATTAACTCGGCTAACCTTAAGAAGACTGCTGAAAAGGGCGGCTGCGGCAAGTGTCAGGCTTCCTGCCAGTCTGCTTGCAAGACTTCTTGCACAGTTGCTAACCAGAAGTGCGAAAAGTGATCCGGTGATGAGCTGAATTGCTGCGGGGCGGTAGTATTTGCCGACCTCGCATAGATCCGGCTTAATGCCGGTTTTTATTTTTATACGGACAGGCCGTCATACTTCCATACGTTGAAAGGTAAGATTTTATGATTCACAAATATAAGCTTAACGGATATAATATAGTTCTTGACGTCAACAGCGGCGGCGTTCACCTTGTTGACGAGCTTACTTATGATATGCTTGACAATGTTGAACCTCCGTTCGAAGAACTCTGCCCCGAAAAGGTAAAGGATAAGCTTTCGCGCTTTTATTCCCCCGAGGAGATAGAATCCTGCTATCAGGAGGTCGTTGAGCTTTACAAAAATGAAGTTCTTTTCTCCGAGGATACATACGAAAAATTTGCACAGTATGCCGTTCCTGCCCCGATTAAGGCTATGTGCCTGCTTGTAGAGCAGGACTGCAACCTCCGCTGCGAGTATTGCTTTGCTTCGCAGGGCGACTACGGCACAGGCTGCAGAATGCACATGGACTTTGAAACAGGCAAAAAGGCACTCGACTTCCTGCTTGAAAAGTCGGTCGGCAGAGAAAACCTCGAAGTCGACTTCTTCGGCGGCGAACCGCTTATGAATTTTGATGTCGTTAAACAGCTCGTTGAATACGGCCGCTCCAAGGAAAAGGAGTATAATAAGCACTTCCGCTTTACCGTTACAACGAACGGTATGCTCCTCGATGAGGATAAAATGGACTTTATAAATAAGGAAATGAGCAACGTTGTCCTCTCGGTAGACGGACGAAAGGAAGTCAACGACCGTATGAGAAAGCGCGTCGACGGCTCGGGAAGCTATGACCGCTTTATGCCGAAGTATAAACAGCTCGTTGAAAAAAGAAATCACGAGAACTATTATGTCAGAGGAACGTTCACAAAGTATAACCTCGACTTTTCGAACGATGTGTATAGCCTTTTTAACGAGGGCTTTGACCAAATATCGGTAGAACCGTGCATAAGCGACCCCAAGGAACCTTATTCCATTACGCAAAGCGACCTCCCGAGAGTATTTTCCGAGTATGAAAAGCTCGCGCAGATGCTCCTTATCAACGATAAGCAGGGCAAGCACTTCAACTTCTTCCATTTTATGCTCGACCTCGACCAAGGCCCGTGCGCAATAAAGCGCCTGAGAGGCTGCAGCAGCGGAAACGAGTATGTAGCAGTAACTCCCGAGGGCGATATATATCCCTGCCACCAGTTTGTCGGCGTTGAGAATATGAAAATGGGAAATATCAACGACGGAACCTTTAACGAGGAAATGAAGAAAGAATTTGCAGGCGCGCATATCTATTCGAAAGAGGACTGCAAAAAGTGCTGGGCAAGATTTTATTGCAGCGGCGGCTGTAATGCGAATAACTATATCTACAATGGCGATATACATCAGCCGCATAAGATATCCTGCGAGATAGAGAAAAAACGTCTTGAATGTGCGATAATGATGAAAGTGGCAAAAGCAGCGGAAGAGATGGAGGATAATGCGTAATGCGTAATGCGTAATTATGTCGAAACCAACATCTGCCGTTAAAACCGCGAAGCGGACAAAAAGTTTCGCTCAAGCCTTTTCAAAGGCTTGCG
>CAMJES010000125.1 GCA_946404705.1 uncultured Ruminococcus sp.
CCACCGAGATCTACACTCTTTCCCTACACGACGCTCTTCCGATCTATTTATTGTGATTCCTTTATCGCGAAAACGTGAGTAATACTCATCATCTTCAATTGTGAGGGTCTGAACTGCGGTTTCCTCTTCCTCATCGTCTGTTTCTTCTTCGATATGGTCTGCACAGGCTGAAAGGAAAAGACATAAAGCCACAGCAAAAGGCAAAAGCTTTTTCATTACCGTCTTTCCCCCTTTTCCTTTGCGTTGCTCTTTATTTCAAGGACATTTTTTATAACAAGAATAACTACCACTACGAGGAAGATTATCGTTGAAAGAGCGTTTATCTCGGGGCTGACTTTTCTTCTCGTCATAGAATAGATGGTTACTGGAAGCGTCTGCATACTTGAACCACAGGTGAAATAGCTGATTATAAAGTCGTCAAGCGAGAATGTAAACGAGATAAGGAAGCCTGAAACGACACCGGGCATTATCTCGGGCAGTACGACCTTAAAGAACGCTTGAAGCGGATTGCAGCCCAAGTCCTGCGCGGCTTCATACACAAACGGATCCATTTGCTGCAGCTTTGGCATAACATTCAATATCACATAGGGAACATCAAACGTAATATGCGCTATAAGCAGGGTTACAAAGCCGAATTCAAAATTCATTCTTGCCGCAAAGAACACAAAAAGCAGCATCAGCGATACGCCCGTTACGATCTCGGGGTTGATAATTGGGAAATTTGTAATGTTGAGGACAACCATTCTCGGTAACTTTTTCATATTGTTTATTCCGACTGCTGCGGCTGTTCCAAGAATAGTTGAAGCTATTGACGCAAGTATTGCTATGATTATCGTATTGACAAGCGAGGACATTATTATCTCATTTTTGAAGAGCTTTATATACCAGTCAAACGTAAATCCCGACATTACCGAGCGGCTTTTTGTTGTGTTGAACGAAAAGACTATCAGCACAAATATCGGAACATACAGAAACATCATCACAAGGGCAAGATATACTTTGGATAATTTCTTCATATTCTCTCCCCCTTACATTACCATAACGCCGTCTTCATCGGCGCCGAACTGGTTCAGTATCGTCATTATCAGCAGGACTATAACCATAAGAACGAGTGAAATTGCTGCTCCGAGGTTGATATTATAGGAGTTGCCCAAGAACTGCATTTCGATAAGGTCGCCGATAAGGAGGTTTCCGCCGCCGCCGAGCATTCTCGAAATGATGAATGTACTGATAGCAGGCACGAAAACCATTGTTATCCCCGAAAAAACACCGGGAAGACTGAGCGGAAAAACAACTTTTACCATTGTTTTCCAAGAATTGCAGCCTAAATCGGCAGCTGCTTCAAGTACGCTTTTATCTATCTTTACCATAACCGAATAGATAGGCAGAATCATAAACGGCAGATAATTATACACCATTCCGAGAACGACCGCGCCCTCGGTATTGAGCATTTTGAACGGTCCCAAGCCGACAAGTCCCAACACCGCATTTATCAGACCGTTATTTCCGAGCAATGTCATCCACGCGTAGGTTCTGAGCAGGAAGTTCATCCACATAGGCAGCATTACTATCATAAGCATTGTACTTTGGATATTCGTATTCATTCCGATAAGGATATAGGCAAGCGGATATGCTATCAAAAGGCATATTACTGTTGAAATAAGCGCAAGCCATATTGAACGCACGAAAATCGGAGTATACTGTGCAACATCCGAAACATAATCAAGCGTAAAATTCCCGTCCTTATCCGTAAATGCAAAATATGCGACCATTAAAAGCGGAACAAGAATGAAAACTATCATCCACACAAGATAAGGTGCAGCGGCGATCTTATTCTTCATTTTCAGCTGTTTCCTCCTTTTTTTCATTGTCCTTCATACGGTGCATGATATGAATATCATCGGGCGTAAAGGAGATACCGACAGACGCACCCTTTTCAGCCGCTTTTGTCGAATGGACTATCCAGCGGAAATCATACCCTTCGATAAGCATTTCATAGTGAACGCCCTTGAAGATAACAGATTCAACAATTCCGCCGAGTTTTGCTTCATCGGGAGCAACAAGGGTAATATCCTCAGGTCTTATCACGATATCGACAGGAGTATTCTCTCCGAAGCCGCTGTCAACACACTCGAATTGGCTGCCTGCTATCTCAACAAGCCTGTCCTTTATCATAAGTCCGTGGAGAATATTGCTTTCTCCAATAAAATCGGCAACGAATGCATTTGTAGGTTCATTATAGATATCAACGGGAGAGCCGATCTGCTGGATCTTGCCGCCGTTCATAACAACAACGGTATCGCTCATAGTGAGCGCTTCCTCCTGATCGTGAGTAACATAGATAAACGTTATCTCAAGCTGTTCCTGAATACGCTTAAGCTCGATCTGCATTTCCTTGCGCAGCTTTAAATCAAGTGCGCCGAGCGGTTCGTCAAGCAAAAGCACCTTCGGGTGGTTAACAAGCGCTCTTGCAATTGCAACACGCTGCTGCTGACCGCCGGAAAGACGGTTTATACTTCTCTTTTCAAAGCCGACAAGGTTAACAAGCTTCAGCATTTCCGCAACACGCTTGGAGATCTCCTTTTCGGGGATTTTTTTAACGCGAAGTCCGAATGCGATATTATCATACACATTTAAATGCGGAAAAAGTGCATAACGCTGAAAAACTGTGTTGACGTTGCGCTTATACGGCGGCAATCCGTTTACTCGCTGACCGTCAAACATAACATCTCCGCTGTCGGGGTTCAAAAAACCGCCTATGATACGCAGGGTTGTTGTTTTTCCGCAGCCTGACGGGCCTAAGAGCGTTACAAACTCTTTATCCTTTATTTCAAGATTAATTTTATCAAGTATGCGTTCACCGTCAAATTCAACAACAATATCGTTTAATGTTACAATATTCTCGCTCATAATAAAACCTCCCCAAAGCTCCCAAAATAACATACAATATACACTTTATATTTATTTGCAGAAAAAGTCAAGAGATATTTCATTAATTTACAAAAAAATACAAAATATTCCAACAAATAACGGCGCATTATACGAAAATCCGTACAATGCACCGTCAAAATTACTTATTCATTAAAGAAAACATAGAAAGACTTGTATGTCATATAAACATCGGTCTTGGCAACGACTTCAAAAGGAGCGTGCATAGAGATTACGGGAACGCCGACATCAATAACGTCCATATTCATATTAGCAAGGTATGCAGCAACCGTTCCGCCGCCGCCGCCGTCAACCTTTCCAAGCTCGCCCGTCTGCCAGATAACGTTATTCTTATCAAGCAGAGTGCGCACTCTTGCTACAAACTCTGCGGAAGCGTCCGATGTACCGGATTTACCTCTTGCACCGGTGAACTTGGTAACGCATACGCCATAGTTCATGAATGCACAGTTTCTTTTATCCATTACATCGGGGAAGGTCGGGTCGAAAGCTGCATTAACATCGGCAGAAAGACACTCGGTATTTGCGATTACGGTTCTGCCGTTTGCGCCGAAGCAATCGGCAAGGTTATAGAAGAAATGTTCAAGATAATCGGAGCAAAGTCCCGTATTACCGTCGCTTCCGGTTTCTTCCTTGTCGGTAAGGACAACAACGGAGGTTTTCTTGACGCCGGTGCAATCAAGGATAGCCTTCAAAGCTGTATAAGCGCATACCTTGTCATCATGTCCGTATGCGCCTACCATACTTCTGTCGAAGCCAACGTCCTTAGCTTTGAACGCAGGAACAGCTTCAAGCTCTGCAGAGAGAAAATCTTCTTCGATAATGCCGTATTTTTCGTTAAGGATAGAAATAATGTTAAGCTTTACCTTTTCGCTTACGTCATCGTCCTTGAACGGCATTGAACCGACAAGAATATTAAGCTCCTCGCCCTTGATAAGTTCTCCGGGAGTACGCTTCATCTGGTCGTTTGCAAGGTGCGGAAGAAGGTCTGTCACGCAGAAAACGGGGTCGGACTCATCTTCACCGATATTGACCGTAACCTTTGTGCCATCCTTCTTGATTATCACGCCGTGGAGTGCAAGAGGGATAGCTGCCCATTGATATTTTTTTATTCCGCCGTAGTAATGCGTTTTGAAAAGAGCAGTTTCGCTGTCCTCATAAAGCGGAAGCTGCTTCAGGTCAAGGCGCGGAGAGTCGATATGCGCTGCTGCAAGGTGTATACCCTTTTCGATAGGTTCGCTGCCTATAACTGCAAGGATTATTGCCTTTCCCCTATTGTTATAGTATACTTTGTCGCCCTCTTTAAGGCTCATTCCGCCCACGAACTCCTTAAATCCGCATTTTTCGGCAAGAGTTATTGCTTTTGTAACAGCTTCTCTTTCGATCTTTGCATCGTTAAGGAAAGCTTTATAGTCCTCGCAGAAATTGAAGCAGGTCTTTATTTCATCTGCGGTAAGTCTTAAGCCTGCGTGTTTTTTTGATATACAGAGCTTTTCTTTAAGAAGCTGACCCTGCGATTTTTCTTTTGACATAAAACATCGTCCTTTCGTGTTATTTTTCATATAAGTTAGTATAACTGCGGTAGGCAGTCATAACCTTATGAACATAGTGATTTGAAGAGGCTGAGGGTATCTTATCAAGCGTTTTTCCGTCCGAGCTGTACTCGCTGTCGGAAAGCCACGAATTGACCTTTCCCCTGCCCGAAAAATATGCTGCAAGAGCGGTTTCCTCGTCCTGATATTCGCTGTACAAAAGTGACAGAAGATACGTTCCACACTTAATATTATACTCCGCATTGAACATATCATCATAGGTTATGCCGCTCTCGTCACCCATTCGGTATTGTACCCAGTCGAAAGCGTCCTCCATAAGCTGCATAAGACCTCTCGCTCCTACATCGGAAACAGCGTCCGTTTTAAATCCGCTTTCGGTTTTTATTACGGCATATACAAGGTATTTGTCAACACCGTATTCAGCTGAATATTTCTCGACATAAGACTGAAATTTCAGCGGATAGATATATTTCCTGCAAATTGCATCAGCGTTCAGCCCGATAAATACACCTGCTGCAACAAGCATCAGCAAAAACGCCGCCGCAAGCTTTTTACGCATTATTGCAATACTCCTTAACCTTGTCTGCAACCTCGCTCGCTTTTTCAAGCAGAACATCGACCGACTTGTTGTTTTTTATTATAAAATCGGAATGATTGATGAAAAAACGTTCTGAATGCTGCGATGAAAATCGTTCCTTTATACGTTCCGCAGGAAGATCATCACGCTTGGCAATTCTGTTTATCCTTGTCGCTTCGGGTGCGGTAACGCTTATTATCAGATCGCAGAAATCGTCTGCCCTGCTCTCAAAAAGCGTTGGAGCGTCAAGCAGGACGTATTTTTTCTGATTCTGTGAATATTCTTTTATTTTCTGTAAAATCTCATAAATTATGTATGGGTACGAAATAGCGTTGAGCTGTTTTAATTTTTCTTTGTTGGTGAAAACGATAGACGCAAGAGCTTTACGGTCGAGTTCTCCGTTTTCGTCAATAACTTCGCTTCCGAAGCATTCCTCGATCTCTTTAAGGCAAGGCTTTCCCTTCTGCATTACCTCGCGCGCAATTTTATCGGCATTTATGATATCAAAACCTTTTTTTGAAAAAACATCACAGACAGTCGTTTTCCCTGCTCCGCTCTGACCGGTAAGACCAACCACAAATATACCGGAGTTTTTACTCATACGTTTATCACCTCAAATCCCGCCGCCCTTAAAAGGCGGTTATAGACAGCAAGTCCAACGCCCGTTCTTGACGGACAGCGGACATAAAGCTGCGAAAGTCCAAGCTCGTCCGCTCTGCGAAGTGCGGCAAAAAGCTGTGCAGCCTGCTCCTCCGATGTATCGCCGTAGGTCATAGTCTGAACATCGCTGCAAGGCTTGTCGCTGTCAAATATCATTGCGCAGACTCCGCTGCCGTTATGCTGTTTTACAAAGTTCACGAATGCGTCATATTCGCCGCAAACAATAGTTACATTAGCTTTAGGAGAATAATGCTTATACTTCATTCCCGGAGAGAGTACCTTTTCCCCGTCCGAAACAGGCTCGACAATACCCTTGTCAGTAAAAACGGGTACGCCGAAGCCGCTCAGATCCTCTGCGGAAACATATCCGGGACGAAGCAGTCTTATTCCGCCGTTTTCAAAGGAAATGACTGTGCTTTCGACACCGACACCGCATGCGCCGCCGTCAATTATCGCAGGGATCCTGCCGTTCATATCGTTCATAACGTGCTGTGCGGTAGTCGGACTCGGACTTCCCGAAAGGTTTGCCGACGGTGCGGCGATAGCTTTTCCGCTTAATTCTATGAGAAGCCGTGCGGTTTTATGAAACGGTATGCGTATACCAACAGTTTCAAGTCCGCCGCTTGTTGTATACGGTATATTGCTGCGCTTCGGAAGAACCATTGTAATTGGCCCCGGGCAGAATTTTTCCGCGATTTTATATGCAAGCTCGGGAACGTTGCAGACATATTTTTCCATAGCTTCAACCGCTGAAAGATGCACGATAAGAGGATTATCGGACGGTCTGCCCTTTGCAGCAAATATTTTCTTTACCGCCTGCTCGTTTTCTGCATCCGCAGCAAGTCCGTAAACCGTTTCCGTAGGCATACCTACAACCTCGCCTTTTTTTATCAGTTCAGCGGCATATTCTATATCGGAAAGCTCCGATGACAGAAGCATTGTATCAAACATTTTTTGTATTGCTCCTTATTTATTCATCTCTTGCAGAAAGCT
>CAMJES010000126.1 GCA_946404705.1 uncultured Ruminococcus sp.
TGACAAAATTATAGCTGTCGTATCTGTCTATAGGTTGGTTTAGAATTAGTATTATTGCTCATGATCCTCGCTGATAACGCAATTCCTGCCGTTTCGCTTTCCGTAATAAAGCCTTTTATCAGCAATGCGGATATGTTCTTCGATGCTGTCGCCGAAGGAATTCTCCTTTACTCCGAACGTCATTGTAACAGACGTTTCTTTTCCCGAAAAGCTGAACCTGCGCGACTGCACCGTTTCTTTAAGCTTTTCCGTTTTTTCAAGCGCCTTTTCAAACGGGAGCGCATAAACAAGCAGGAATTCCTCTCCGCCCCAGCGGTTCGCAAATCCGCAGCCCTCAACGCTTTCAAGCATCATCTTCGAAACCGCAGTCAGAACTTCATCACCTGCCGAATGTCCGAAATTATCATTTATCTTCTTGAAAAAGTCAATATCGCACATAACGATAGTGTAATCCGAACCCGAAGCGTGGAGCTTTTCAAGCTTTTTCATACCGCTTCGGCGGTTGTTGAGCAAAGTCAGCGGATCGACTTCAATCAGCCTTTTCAGCTCGTCACGCATTTTTGATACCTGTTTTCCGATCTCGCCTATCTCGTCATTTCTCTTTTTAAGATTTTCATCTAAGTCCGAATCAAGATTTCCGTCCTCAATATTTCCGAGGAAACCTCCCAAAAGATCAATGTCATTTTCAAGCTTATAGCAGTAGCGCAAGCATACATATCCTGCCGCAGCAATAGCCGCAACGGAAAACAGAGTGAACCACAGCAGAATACGGAATATCTCATGATAAAACGAATTCTTTTCCTTTCCGGCAAATATCATACCAACGACCGAGCTTCCGCTGTTGAGAAGCGGACGATAATAACCGATATAGTGTTTTTGGTTGATAATAATATCTTTTATATAAAAATCGCTTCCGTTTTCAAGCACATTTTCCGCGATCACAGGGTCGGCTTTTGTGCTGACAAGATACCTGCCGGTATCGTCCTCAAGCGTTGTAAGCACTCGTGTATCGCCCCAGAAAACGGTCGAGTCGATATCGTCTTTTTCCTTGATGCTGTAAAACATTTCCGAGCCGATGATATTTGCGTTTCCCTTTTTAAGCACACCGTCCGTAAAGCTGTAATCGCCGCTTTCCATAAGATCCATGCCGCTGAGAAGAACATCTGTGGAAACTTTAAGCTGATGATAGATGTTATCCGAATACAGCTCCGATATCAGAGCTATCCCGACGCAGTCTATGATAATCCCCAGCAGAATGATAGGCAGCAGCACAACAAGCAGAAGCTGACGGCGAATTCCTTTTTTTGCCTTGACCACAAAATTCCTCCCGTTCGGAGTAGGATTAGAAAAAAACTGACATACAATCACAAACAGATAACAGCATTAAACGGATAAAAAGCGTAAAATCAGATTTTTCATAGTAATTTGTTACATTATAACATATTTCGCTAAATTTTGCAATATTTTTTTAAACTTTTTATTTGTTTCTATACTCGGTAGGCAAAACGCCGTAAGCAGCCTTGAACGCGGCGGTGAATTTGCTCTGGCTTTCATATCCTACCTTGCTCGAAACCTCCGCAATGGTGAGCGTTCCTTCTTCAAGAAGCTTTGCCGCCGCCTCCATTCTGTGTTCTTTTATATGCGCCGCAACAGAATTGCCGTAAACCGCGCGGAAAACGTTTTTCAGCGTTGTCTGATTGATAAGAAATCTGTGCGAAAGCGATTCTATCGTGTGCCGCTCGTTGATATGCGCGGTCAGATACTCATGTACCTTGTGCGCCGTTTCGATCTGCTCTTCGGAAAATCCGCCGCAGGCTCCATCGAGAGCGCACACATCATCGGACAGCTCATCGGGACATTTTATCTCCAGCATTTTTTCTATCATTATATGCAGCAGCCTGCTTTCCTCGCTGTCCGAAGCCTTGTAATAGACCTCTTTGTTGCTGCGGCGGCAGACCAGCAATCCGCTTTGTTTAAGGCATTTCAGATGATGCGAAACAGCAGGACTGGACATTTCCATTATTGCCGAAATATTCATCACGCACTCTTCGCAATGGCAAAGCAGCCAAAATATCCGTACCCTTGTGATATCGGAAAGCTGTGAAAAAATATCCGCAACTATACCGAAGCTTTCGGTTTTTCCGATATGTCCGCATATTTTCTCGATACATTCATTCTCATCATGAAAATGCGGAAGCTCAAACTCTGACATTTAACACCCTCCTAATGTAATTGTCCCGAACGGAAATTAATTTCGCCCGAGCGGTTATAATATCTCTTTAACGATTGACTATAATTTTCGAATATATTATACTACAAACAGAACAATTCGTCAATTGTTTAATCGTTTAATTGATGATTTTATATGAAAGGGTATGATATTATGAAAAAAACCTACGGCATTGAAGTTGACTGCGCAAACTGTGCAAATCTTATGGAAGACGCAGCAAAGAAAACAGACGGCGTTGAAAATACGGCGGTTAATTTTATGACGCAGAAAATGACCGTTGAATTTTCCGACGGTGCAGACGTCAAAACCGTTATGAAAGCTGTTCTGAAAGCCTGCAAAAAGATCGAACCCGACTGCGAGATTGATTTCTGATACGGAGAATTGTTATGACAAAGAAACAAAAGAAAATGCTTGTGCGTATAATAGCTTGTATTGCCCTGTTGATTATATACCACCTGCTGCCGCTTGACGGAATTTTAAAGCTTGCGCTGTACCTTGCGGCTTATATACTTATCGGCTATGATATACTGAGAAAAGCGTTTCTCGGGATAAAAAACCTACGTCCTTTTGATGAAAATTTTCTTATGGCAGCAGCAACTGTCGGTGCGTTTGCGCTTGCGGTATATACCAAAAGCGGCGATTATGACGAAGCACTCACAGTAATGATATTCTATCAGACGGGCGAGCTTTTCCAGAGCATAGCAGTCGGCAAAAGCCGCAAGAGCATAACCGAGCTTATGGATATCCGCCCCGATTATGCCAACATTGAAGCTGACGGAAAGCTTGAACAGGTTTCCCCCGATGAAGTCGAGATCGGCAGCGTCATCGTAGTTCAGCCGGGCGAAAAAGTACCCATTGACGGCGTTGTCTGCGAGGGCAGCTCTACCCTTAACACAAGCGCACTCACGGGCGAAAGCGTTCCCCGTGACGTTCGCGAGGGCGATGAGATAGTAAGCGGCTGCATCAATCTTTCGGGAGTGCTGAAAATAAAGACTACCAAGGAATTCGGCGAATCCACCGTTTCCAAGATACTTGAGCTTGTGGAAGTTTCAAGCTCGAACAAATCACGCTCGGAAGAATTCATCTCACGCTTTGCCAAGGTCTACACTCCTGCCGTATGCTTCAGCGCACTCGCGCTTGGCGTTATCCCTCCCGTTATCGGTATGATCTCAGGCGGCAGCGCAGACTGGGCAGTATGGATATACAGAGCATTGACCTTCCTTGTTGTAAGCTGTCCGTGCGCTCTTGTAATAAGCATTCCGCTAAGCTTTTTCGCAGGCATAGGCGGTTCAAGCCGTGAGGGCGTTCTTATCAAGGGTTCAAACTATCTTGAAGCGCTTGCGCAGACAAAATATATGGTCTTCGACAAGACGGGAACGCTCACCGAGGGCGTTTTTGAAGTAACGGATTTCCACCACAATTCCATTGATAAGGAGCGGCTGCTTGAATATGCCGCACTCGCCGAATGTTCTTCCTCCCACCCTATCAGCAAGAGCCTGCAAAACGCTTACGGCAAAGAAATTGACCGCAAACGTGTATCGGATATCGAGGAAATAAGCGGCTGCGGAATAACCGCCGTTGTTGACGGAGATAAGGTCGCTGTCGGCAATACAAAGCTTATGAAAAAAATTGGTGCGGAATTCAAGGATTGCGGCAGCGTTGGAACGATACTCCATGTTGCCGTCAACGGCGAATATGCAGGACATATCGTTATCTCCGACCGTGAAAAATCACATTCAATCGCAGCTATCGCGGCTCTAAAAAAGCTCGGCATAAAGAAGGCCGTAATGCTGACCGGCGACCGCAGGCAAGCTGCCGAAAAGACTGCCCGTTCGCTTGGCGTTGACGAGGTTTACAGCGAGCTTCTGCCTGCCGACAAGGTCGCAAAGGTCGAAGAGCTGCTTGCGCAAAAAGGCGCTAAGGAAAAGCTTGCATTTGTCGGTGACGGTATCAACGATGCGCCCGTTCTTATGCGCGCAGATATAGGCATTGCAATGGGCGGAATAGGCTCGGACGCTGCTATCGAAGCCGCAGATGTTGTCCTTATGGACGATGATCCGCTCAAAATTGCAAAGGCAATAAAAATATCCCGAAAGTGCATCGGAATTGTATATCAGAACATTATCTTCTCCCTTGCGATAAAGTTCGCCTGCCTTATTCTTGCCGCAGTCGGCTTTGCAAATATGTGGCTTGCTATTTTTGCCGATGTCGGCGTAATGATAATCGCCGTTCTGAATGCTATTCGCACATTAAGAGTGTCGAAACTTTAAAGAAAAATTCTGTATTTTTATTAATTGACAGATGTGTTTTTTGATGCTATAATATTTCCAACAGGCGGTAAACAACCGTAAAAGTTACGGCGTTTACGCCCCGAAATGGAGGAAAAAAATATGAGTACAAAAAATCCTTATGCAGGAACCAAGACCGAACAGAACCTTCGCGAAGCTTTTGCAGGTGAATCTCAGGCGAGAAACAAATATACATACTTTGCTTCCGTTGCAAAGAAAGCAGGCTATGAGCAGATCGCTGCGCTTTTCTTAAAGACAGCCGACAATGAAAAGGAACACGCAAAAATGTGGTTCAAGGCACTCGGCGAGCTTGGAACTACCGAAGAAAATCTTCAGAGTGCCGCAGAGGGCGAGAACTTTGAATGGACTGATATGTACGACCGCATGGCTAAGGAAGCCGATGAAGAGGGCTTCCACGACCTTGCCGAGAAATTCCGCGGCGTTGCAGCTATCGAAAAGGCTCACGAAGAGCGTTACAGAGCTTTGCTCAAGAATGTTGAAGCTAAAGCCGTATTTGAAAAGAGCGGCGTAACTGTATGGGAATGCCGCAACTGCGGACATATCGTAGTCGGAACTTCCGCTCCTGCTGTATGCCCCGTTTGCAATCATCCGCAGGCTTACTTCGAGGTTAGAAGCGAAAACTATTAATCAAAATCTATTCAAGGGTATCGGATAATTCGTCCGATACCCTTTTTTGTTTTAAGCCTTGAAAAAAATACAGTTATAAGGTATAATTAAGGTTGAACTGTATAATAAACATTGGGAGATGATGTTTATGAAGCTTTTATACGCCGAAGACGAGCAGGCAATGTCCGAAGCTGTTACCGATATTCTCACCTATCACAAATACATTGTTGACGCTGTTTATGACGGAAAGGACGCACTCGATTATGCGCTTTCGGACAGCTATGACGGTATCATTCTTGATATAATGATGCCCCGAATGGACGGTATCGAAGTTCTGCGCGAGCTTAGGAAAAATGGCTGTCGGACGCCTATACTGCTTCTTACCGCAAAATCGCAGGTCGAAGATAAGATAGAGGGTCTTGACGCAGGCGCGGATGATTATCTTGCGAAGCCGTTTGAAATGGGCGAGCTTCTTGCAAGGATAAGGGCAATGCTGCGCCGCCGCGAGGAATTCACGCCCGATATCCTGACCTGCGGAAATCTGTCGCTTAATATGCAGTCATCGCAGCTTTCCTGCGGCAGTCAGTCGTTCACGCTTCCGCGGCTTGAATACCGACTTATGGAGCAGCTTATGCTCAATCAGGGAATTTATCTTTCCTCGGACGAGCTTATATCGAAAGTTTGGGGATATGATTCGGACGCGGAGATCGGCGCAGTTTGGGTATATATTTCCTATCTGCGCAAGAGGCTTGTTGCACTCGGCGCAAATGCCGAGATAAAGGTCAAGCGCGGCACGGGTTACACATTGGAGGAAATAAAATGATAAAAAGCCTGCAAAACAAATTTATCCTCACTTCAATGACCGCGATAACGATACTGCTTGTTGTTCTGCTCGGTGCGCTCAATATTTCCAACGTTGTGATAACACATAACGAATCGGAACGTATGCTTGAACGCTGCTTTGTTGACGCAAGCAGGAAAAAAGGCGATCTTCCTCCGTTTTTTCCGCAGAACAATGAAAAGCGCAGGTTCTTCGGAAATGCGATAACCGAGGACAACGCTCTTTCGGCAAGATTTTTTTCGGTAAAGCTTGACTCGGACGGAAATGTTGTTTTCACCGATGTCGACCGCATTTCGTCTGTTTCGGCGGAAGAAGCGGCGGTCTATGCTAACGCCGTGAGAACCAAAGGCAAAACATCCGGAAGATTTAAGTCGTTTCTCTACCGCGTTGATGAAAAAGACGGTGAAACGACTGCGTTTTTCCTTGATGTTTCAAGAGAGAGCCGATATACTGCAAATGTACTTGTTATTTCGGCTCTGATAGGTATTGTCTGCTGGACGGCTATGCTTATGCTGATCATCCTGCTTTCAAAGGCTGCGATAAAGCCTATTGCGGAAAATATCGAAAAGCAGAAGCAGTTTGTCACCAACGCAGGTCACGAGCTTAAAACGCCGCTTGCGATAATCCTCTCCAACACCGAAGCACTTGAACTGACAAGCGGCGGCTCGAAATATACCAAAAATATAAAAAAGCAGACTTTGCGCTTGGGAG
>CAMJES010000127.1 GCA_946404705.1 uncultured Ruminococcus sp.
GAGATGAAGAAGAAAAACGCCACAAAAACAGAATTCCTTGAAGCTGCAGCAAAAATTCAGGGTGTTTATGTTCCTGCGTTTTATGATGTCAGCTATGAAGAGGATGGCAGGGTAAAAAGCTTTACGCCAAATAACAGCAGCGCTGCGCCTGTTATCAGTAAACGAATTATCAAGGATATGAACAGCGTTTATTATCCCGAAAAGTTTGTGGTGCCTTACTGCGAGGTGGTTCACGACCGTGTTATCGTTGAGGTGCTGCGCGGATGTATACGCGGCTGCCGCTTCTGTCAGGCAGGATATATCTATCGTCCGCTGCGTGAAAAAACGACCGATGTAATATGTATGGAAACCAAAAGCTTATGCGAGAGTACGGGCTATGAGGAGGTTTCGCTGTCATCGCTGAGCACGAGCGATCACTCGGATATTGAAAATATGCTTGTAAAGCTTTCTGACTATACAGAGGACGAGCGCATAAATCTGTCGCTTCCGTCAATGCGTATCGATCGCTTCAGCAAGGAGCTTATGGATCAGATACAGAAAGTCCGTAAAAGCGGACTTACATTTGCTCCCGAAGCAGGCACACAGCGGCTTAGGGATGTTATAAACAAAAACATTACCGAGGAAGAGATATTCCGCGCTTGCAAGCTTGCCTTTGACGGCGGATATACAGCGGTCAAGCTTTATTTTATGCTTGGACTGCCTACCGAAACGGACGACGATATCCGCGGTATTGCCGAGCTTGCGAAGAAGATATGCGACCTTTTCTATCAGAACCCTAACCGTCAGCGCGGAAAGCATATACAGATATCCATAAGCTGTGCGACCTTTGTGCCGAAGCCGTTCACGCCGTTTGAATTTGAGCCGCAGGCAACGGAGGACGAGATAAGACATAAGCAGGAGATACTTCTCTCCGAAACGAAGGGTATCAGAAATATAAATGTAAGCTGGAGCAAATACCGTGTTTCTATCCTTGAAGCCGTGCTTGCAAGGGGCGACAGACGGCTTTCCGCCGTGATATATGACGCATGGAAAAACGGCTGCAAATTCGACAGCTGGGACGAACACTATAACTATTCCGCTTGGTGCGAAGCGTTTGAGAAAAACGGTCTTGACATGAACTTTTACGCCTGCCGAAAGCGTGAATATGACGAGGTTTTCCCTTGGGATAACTTTGATTATTATGTTTCAAAGCAGTTCCTTATAAGGGAAAACAAAACCGCACATAATGCGGTAACAACGCCGAACTGCCGTGAAAAATGCGCAGGCTGCGGGGTAAACAGATGTATGGGAGGGCCTTGCTTTGACTGAAAAATTTGAGGTAAGGGGTGTATTCGAGAAAAAAGGCAGAGCCGTTTTTATTTCGCATCTCGATCTGTTCCGAACAATGCAGAGAGCGATGAAGCGCTCCGGACTTCCCGTATGGTATTCGGAGGGCTTTAATCCGAGAATATACCTTAATTTTCCGCTTGCTCTTGCGCTCGGAGTTGAGAGCAGTTGCGAGATAATGGATTTCGAGATAGTTAAGCAAATGCCATACGATGAAATGCTGACTGCAATCAACAATGTGCTGCCCGAGGGACTTCACTTTGTTTCGATGTCTGCTCCGTTATCGAAAAATAAAGAGATAGCTTTTTCCGAGTATGAATTTACGCTTTTCAGCGATACGAGTTCTCCGAAAGCGGTCTTGGAAAGCTTTGAAAAAATGATGAGCCTTGATAAGATCGAGTCGGAGAAGCATTCAAAGAAAAAGGGCATGATACTTATTGATATCAAGCCGAATATTGACGTTGTTTCAACCAGCATTGCGGAAAACGGTGTTGTACTGACAGTCAGACTTCCTGCAGGACAGGAGCTAAATATAAATTCCAATGTTTTCGGAGAGGCGTTACAGCGATATTGCGGTATAGATAATCTGACTGTTAGTACAAAACGCACAAAGATTTTGAAAAATAATGGTGAATTATTTGTATAATCAACCGATTATGATTTTTTTACGAAAATCTCTTGTAATTTTTAGAACAATGTGATAAAATAAAATAGCATTTGAAAATCCGTTAGTATAACTATGCCAAAATCATAGTTTTACCTGCGAGATTAGTGCCGCCGTAAATAATACGGCTGACATTAAAAGGACAGTCCGCTGCCACAGATCGGCTTTATTTTATACGATCAACTTGCGTGAGGTAAGAATGTCTGAAAATTTTAGGAGGAATAAATCCATGGACGCACTCAAACTTATTAGCCAGAGCAGCATGAAAGAAAACGCACCTGTTGTTAACATCGGTGACACAGTAAAGGTTCACGTTAGAATCAAGGAAGGCGACAAGTACAGAATTCAGATCTTTGAAGGTACAGTAATCGCTAAGAAGCACGGCGGTATCAACGAAACATTTACCGTTAGACGTCTGTCACACGGTTGCGGCGTTGAAAGAGTTTTCCCTGTTCATTCTCCCATCATCGAGAAGGTTGAACTCGTTAGAAGCGGTAAGGTTCGCCGCAGCAAGCTCTATTACATCCGCGGCAGAGTCGGTAAGGCTGCTAAGGTTAAAGAGCAGATCAAGTGATTTGTTTGGTTTGAAAGCCGAGAAGGGACATTTTGTCCCTTTTTTGCTATTCAGATAATGTTCAAAATGTAAATATTTTATAAACATTCTGCGCAAAAAAATTTTCAATTGGAAAGGATTGACGGTTATGGCAAAGTATGAGCTTAATTATGAGGTTCTTGACGAGGAAGAAAAGAAGATATCCGATTCGGAAAATCTGTTTGAATGGGTAGAAACTCTTGTAATTGCATTTTTTGCGGTTATTCTTTTCTTTACGTTCATATTCAGACTTGCTGCCGTGAACGGAGAGTCTATGCTCCCAACGCTTGTGGATAAGGACAGACTTATCGTTTCGTATCTTTTCTATACGCCGAAAAACGGCGATATTGTTATCGTAAACAATGATAACCCCATTCTTGATAAGGTAATTGTCAAGAGAGTTATTGCTACCGAAGGTCAGACCATTGATATTGACTTTGACAGCGGCGAGGTAACTGTTGACGGAAAGGTTCTTAAGGAAGACTATATCAATAATCTCACACAGCTTGATGAAGGAGGTCACGAGTATCCCGTGACAGTTCCTAAGGATTGTGTTTTTGTTATGGGTGACAACAGAATGAATTCTACCGACAGCAGAAGTGATCTTGTAGGCTTTGTTCCCGAGGATGAGATTCTCGGAAAGGTAGTTCTCAGAATATTCCCGTTTTCAACTTTTGGCGTTCCCGCTTAAAAACGGAGGTTTAAATGACTGAAATACCGTCTATTCAATGGTTCCCGGGACACATGGCGAAAACCAAGCGAATGATAAAATCATCTCTTCCGCTTGTTGACGCCGTTGCAGAGGTCATTGACGCGCGAATCCCTGTTTCAAGCAGGAATCCCGACCTGCAGAATTTGATCGAAGGAAAACCGAGAATCGTTATTCTTAATAAATGCGATACCGCAGATGAACAGGCTGTTCAGAAGTGGATATCATATTATAACAGCAAGGGCATTACAGCTATTCCAACCGACTGCCGAAGCGGCAGGGGAGTGAATAAATTTGTTCCTGCTGTTAAAAGCGTTCTGAAAGATACTATTGCTAAATTTGAAGCAAAGGGTATGTCGGGGCGCGTTCTGCACGTTATGATAGTCGGGATCCCAAATGTCGGAAAATCCTCGCTTATCAATCGCCTTGCAAAACAGAAGAAGGCAAAGGTCGAGGACAGACCCGGCGTTACGCTTAATAAGCAATGGGTCAAAATTGCCGATGATGTCGAGCTTTTAGATATGCCCGGTGTACTTTGGCCTAAATTTGAAGATAAAACTGTCGGTGAGCGGCTTGCCTTTACAGGCGCTGTCAAGGACGATGTTGTGGACGTTGAAGCGCTTGCGTCACGTTTGCTGTTTGTCCTTAACGATATGTACAAGGACACGCTTTGCACACGATATAAAATCGAAACCGAATCCGAAGAGGACGGCTATGATATTCTGCGGAAGGTCGGAAAAGCGCGCGGAATGCTGATATCAGGCGGTGAGATCAACACCGAAAGAGCGGCAATTACCGTGCTTGATGAATTCAGAAGCGGAAAGCTCGGCAGAGTTACTCTTGAACTCCCCGAAAAGGGCGAAAGGAAGAAAGAAAATGACGCTGTTTGAGTTTGATTCCGAGTTCAGAAAGCAGAACGGCGTTTTCTGCGGCGTTGACGAAGCAGGAAGAGGCCCTCTTGCAGGTGATGTGTACGCTGCAGCAGTCATTCTTCCCGAGGGTATTGTTATAGAAGGCATAAACGACAGCAAAAAGCTTTCCGAAAAGAAGCGTGAAGCGCTTTATGATGAAATAATCGAAAAAGCTGACGCATACTGTGTTGCAACGGCGAGTGTTGCCGAGATTGACGAGTTCAATATTCTCGGAGCAACTTTCCTTGCGATGAAACGTGCTGTTGAAGGACTTGGCACAGATGTCGGACTTGCGCTTGTTGACGGCAACAGAACTCCGCCGCTCGATTGCGCTGTTCAAACGCTTATAAAAGGTGACGGAACTTCGGCGAGCATTGCGGCGGCTTCGATACTTGCAAAGGTCGAGCGTGACCGATATATGAAGAAGCTTGCCGAAGAATATCCCGAATATCAGTTTGAAAAGCACAAGGGTTACGGCACAAAGCTTCATAACGAGCTTATCTTAAAATACGGAGCATCTCCCGTTCACAGGAAAACCTTTCTGCGCAAGCTCTATGCCAAAAACGGCGGAGAAAAGCTATGACAGCAAAGGAGCTTGGGGTGTTCGGCGAAAATGTCGCTGCGCTTTATATGGAGAAAAAGGGATATAAGATACTCAAGCGCAATTTCTGCGTTAAAGGCGGAGAGATAGATATAATCGCCGAAAAAGATGGCATTATTGCTTTTACTGAGGTCAAGACTCGTACTCCGGATTATATGGTCAGCGGCTTTGAGGCGGTCACAAATCGGAAAAAACGGCTTATTATCCGTACATCCGAGCTGTATTCGCTGAAGTACCCACATGATCTTCAGCCGAGGTTTGATGTTGTTCAGATCATTGCCGACGGCAAAAAAATTGTTGGATTTAATTATGTCGAAAACGCTTTTGACGCGAGCGACATAATGACTATATTATAAAAGGATTGTTGAATTATGTATTACAAAAGCACCCGTGACAGCAGCGTAAAAATTACGTCTGCAGAAGCAATTGTTCAAGGTATTTCTAAGGACGGCGGACTTTTTGTCCCCGAAGAGATCCCGTCAATCTCAATGGACGAGATAGTTAAACTTGGCGATATGAGCTATTCGGACAGAGCAGCTTATATTTTCGCAAAGTATCTTACCGATTTTACAGATGTTGAGATCCATTACTGCACCGACAACGCTTATACAACAAAGAGCTTTGACAGCGAAAATATCGCAGAGATCTCGCATCTTTTTGAGGGTACTTATGTCCTTGAACTTTGGCACGGCCCTACTTGTGCGTTTAAGGATATGGCTCTCCAGATCCTTCCGTATCTCCTTACAACTTCTGCAAAGAAGATCAACATCGACAAGAAGATAGTTATCCTTGTTGCTACATCGGGCGACACGGGCAAGGCTGCTCTTGAAGGTTTTGCAGATGTTCCCGGAACACAGATCATGGTTTTCTATCCCGAGGACGGCGTAAGCCCCATGCAGAAGCGTCAGATGACCACTCAGGACGGAGAAAACGTTGCTGTTTGCGCTCTTAAGGGCAATTTTGACGACTGTCAGACAGGTGTAAAGAATATTTTCGGCGACGCTGAGATCGCAGCAAAGCTTGATGAAAACAAGCTTATGTTCTCCAGCGCAAACTCTATCAACTGGGGACGTCTTGCTCCGCAGATCATTTACTACATTTCTGCTTATGCAACTCTTGTTAAGGATGAAGAGATAAAGCCCGGCGACAAGATCAATGTTGTTGTTCCGACAGGCAACTTCGGCAATATTCTTGCGGCTTATTATGCAAAGAATATGGGGCTTCCCGTAAACAAGCTTATCTGTGCTTCAAACTCCAACAAAGTTCTTACAGACTTCCTCACAACCGGCGTTTACGACAGAAACAGAGATTTCATCACAACGATCTCTCCGTCAATGGATATACTTATTTCCAGTAATCTTGAAAGACTTCTCTACATTATGACCGGCTACAATGACGCTCAGATAAGAGAATGGTTCGGTCAGCTTTCAAGCACAGGCAGATATGAGGTCCCCGATGATATCAAGGCAAAGCTCAAGGAAGAATTCTCCGCAGGCTTCTGCACCGATAAGGAAACAAAGGACACTATCAAGAGAATTTTTGACAAGTATTCATATACTCTCGATACACATTCCGCTGTTGCAGTTAAGGTTTACGAGGATTACAAGGCTGCAACCGGTGATACGACCAAGACGATCATTGCTTCAACAGCAAGTCCGTACAAGTTCAGCGCAAGCGTTCTCGAAGCAATTGAAGGCAAGAAGTCCGAACTTGACGAGTATGATATGATTGATAAGCTTCATGAGCTTTCCGGCTATGATATTCCAGATCGGAAGAGCACACGTCTGAACTCCAGTCACC
>CAMJES010000128.1 GCA_946404705.1 uncultured Ruminococcus sp.
CCACCGAGATCTACACTCTTTCCCTACACGACGCTCTTCCGATCTCAAAAACGCGGAACTACGGGCGCATACAAGGCGGTTTGCGACGGTTCGGCGGACATTATTTTCGTTGCACAGCCGTCGGCGGAGCAGCTTGAATACGCACAATCGCTCGGAGCGGAGCTTGAATTTGTTCCGATTGGCTATGAAGCCTTTGTTTTTATTGTAAATTCGGGCAATCCCGTTGACGGAATTACTTCGGAGCAGATAAAGGATATTTACAGCGGAAAGATAAAAAACTGGAAGGACTTGGGCGGAGAAAACACGCCTATTATACCCTTGCAGAGGGCGGAAAACAGCGGTTCGCAGACTGCTATGGTCGCATTTATGGGCGATACTCCGCTTATGAAGCCGCCTGCGGTGCTGTTCGGCAGGTCGATAGGCTACTCGTTCAGATTTTATGTTTCGGATATATCGGGAAAGGAAGATATAAAAATGCTTGCCGTTGACGGAGTTTATCCCGACAAGGAAAGCATAAGAAGCAGAAGCTATCCCATTACAGACTGCTTTTACGCAGTTTACCGCAAGGAAAGCACAAATGAAAATATACCCCTGCTTATTGAGAGGATACTCTCGGACGAGGGGCAGGATATCATAGAACGCACCGGCTATGTCGGTATCGGAAATTGAAAGGAATGTTTATTATGCTTACAAGCAAACAGAGAGCGCATCTTAAAAGCATCGCAAGCACGGAGGATACTATCCTGCAGGTCGGCAAAAACGGCATTGTCGATACTCTTGTAACTCAGGTGAGCGATGCACTCAAAGCAAGAGAGATAGTTAAAATGAAGGTACTCGAGGGGGCAATGCTCACTCCTGCGGAGGCTGCTGCGGAGCTTTCCGAAAAGACAAAGTCCGAGGTCGTTCAGGTCATCGGAAACAAGCTCGTTCTTTTCAAGCGCAATCCGCAGAACCCCAAGATAAAGCTTTAACAATGAGCAGAATTGCATTATTCGGCGGCAGCTTCAATCCCATTCACAACGGGCATTTCAACCTTGTAAAGGAAACGGCGGAGAAGAACGGCATTGACCGTGTTTTTGTCATTCCGACTTATGTTTCGCCGTTCAAAAAGGACAGCGGCGGCTTTGTCGCAGACGGAAAAGACAGGCTTGAAATGTGCAGGCTTGCGTTTGAGGAACTGCCTTATGTAACGGTGAGCGATTGGGAGCTGTCACAGTCCGAGGTAAGCTATTCCATAAACACAGTCACTCATTTTCACGAGGAATTCCCCGATGATGAGCTGTTTTTCATCATGGGGAGCGATATGCTGCTCTCGTTTGACCGTTGGCACAGATATAAGGACATACTTGCGCTTTGCACGGTCATAGCGGCTTCACGCGAGGACAAAGGCAGCGATATTGATATTCTGCGCAGAAAAGCGGACGAGCTTTCTTCTTTTGGCAGGGTCATTGTTACGGAGATATCGGCGTTTGAGCTTTCATCATCGGAAATTCGTGAAAAAATTATAAAAAATTACGATTTATCTTGCTATATGAATGAAAATGTAGTAAAATATATTGTGGCAAATAATGTTTATGAAAGATTAAAATGCAAGGACTGATAAAAAATGTATTCCGATGCGGAGCTTACCGATATTTTAAGCATAAGGCTTTCAAAAAAACGTTTTACACACAGCGTCAACGTGGCGGAAATGGCAAAAAAGCTTGCCGAGGCGCACGGATATAAAAATCCCGATGAAGCTTACACCGCAGGTCTTGTTCACGACTGCTGCAAGGAGATATCGACCGCCGAGCAGCTTGCAATGGTGAAAAAATCACGCAGGAACGTCTGCGAGGCGGAGCTGAAAACACCTGCGCTTTATCACGCGGTTGCAGGGGCATACTATGCGGAAACTGTTTTCGGCTTCACGAGCGAGGATTTCCTCAACGCTATCCGTTATCACACTACGGGCAGAGCCAAAATGAGCGAGCTTGAAGAGATAGTGTATATGGCGGACTTGGTTTCCGCCGAGCGCAGCTTCAAGGACGTTGAAAGGTTCCGCAAGCTTGCGTTTGCAGACTTGAAAAAGGCGGTGCTTGAATCGGTCGTTCACTCAATAACCGAGGTTATGGGAAAGGGTTCGCTTATCCCGACCCAGACGCTTGAAGCATACAACTACTATACCGAAATTTGCAAAAAAACGGAGGAATAAAATGGCAGAGCTTACACAGCAGCAGATACTCGAAATCGCCGTTAAGGCACTCGACAGCAAAAAGGCCGAGGATATAAAGGTCATAAAGATAAAGGATATTTCCGTTCTTGCCGATTATTTTGTTATCGCGGACGGAACAAGCTCCACTCAGACGAGGGCGCTTGCCGATGAGGTGGATTTCAAGCTCGGCGAGCAGGGCGTTCAGCCGCACAGCATTCAGGGCAACAACGGTTCAAACTGGATAGTTCTTGATTATTCGGACGTTATCGTTCACGTTTTTTCAAGAGATCAGAGAGAGTTCTACAACCTTGAACGTCTTTGGAGCGACGGTGAGGAAGTTGATATTTCCGCTTGGCTGAAATAACGGACAAATTAATTTATGAAAAGGATTGATAAAAATGGCAGAACGCTATGACTATGCCGCAATTGAGAAGAAATGGCAGAAATACTGGGAGGAGAACGAAACCTTCAAGACCGATGTTTGGGATTTCTCCAAGCCGAAATACTATGTCCTTGATATGTTCCCTTATCCTTCGGGCGTTGGTCTTCACGCAGGACACCCCGAGGGCTACACCGCTACCGACATTGTTTCCCGAATGAAGAGAATGCAGGGCTACAATGTTCTTCACCCGATGGGTTACGACTCGTTCGGTCTTCCTGCCGAGCAGTATGCCGTTACAACGGGAAATCATCCGAACGGTTTTACTCAGGAGAACATCAAGACCTTCTCAAAGCAGCTCAAAGAGCTTGGTTTTGACTATGACTGGTCAAAGATGATAGCTACCTCCGACCCGAAGTTCTACAAATGGACTCAATGGATATTCAAGCAGCTTTATCTTGACGGTTATGCTAAATATGTTGATATGCCTGTAAACTGGTGCGAGGAGCTTGGAACGGTGCTTTCCAACGATGAGGTCATTGACGGAAAGTCCGAGCGCGGCGGTTATCCCGTTGTAAGAAAGAATATGAAGCAATGGGTCATCGACCAGCCTGCTTTTGCGGAAAAGCTTCTTGAAGGTCTGGACGAGATAGACTGGCCCGAGTCCACAAAGGCTATGCAGCGCAACTGGATAGGCAAGTCCACGGGCGTTGAGGTCAAGTTTGACATTGTGGGCGGCGGCGAATTCAGCATATACACGACTTGTATCGAAACTATTTACGGTATCACATTTATGGTGCTTGCTCCCGACGGTGATATCGTTAAGTCGCTTATGCCTCGTATAACCAATAAGGAAGAGGTTCAGGCATACATTGATGAAACCTTGAAGAAAAACGATATGGATCGCACCGAGCTTAACAAGACCAAGTCGGGCTGTGAGCTTAAAGGCGTTACCTGCATAAACCCCGTAAACGGCAAGGAAGTCAGAATGTTCATAGGCGACTTCGTTCTTGCAAGCTACGGCACGGGTGCGGTTATGGCTGTTCCTGCGCACGATCAGCGTGACTTTGAATATGCAATTGCACATAGCATTGATATGATCCAAGTAATTGACGGCGATGAAAAGCTCGGACACGCTGATGTTTCCGAGAAGGCTTTTGAAAAGGGCGATTACCTCGGCAAGGGCTACAAGCTTATCAATTCCGAAGAATTCACGGGTCTTACCGTTGAAGAGGCAAAGGAAGCAATTACATCAAAGCTTGAAAAGATGGGCGTTGCAAAGCGCACTACAAACTATCATTTCAGAGAATGGATATTTGCCCGTCAGCGTTACTGGGGCGAGCCTGTTCCCGTTGTTCACACCGAGGACGGAAAGATACACGTTCTTGCCGATGAAGAGCTTCCGCTGATACTCCCCGAGCTTGAAGATTACAAGGGCAAAAACGGCAAGGCTCCGCTTGAAAATGCGACCGAATGGAAGCAGTATGACAAGGGCGGCGTAAAGGGTACAAGGGAAACCTCGACAATGCCGGGTTCTGCAGGTTCAAGCTGGTACTATTTCCGTTACATCGACCCCGACAATGACAAGGAATTTGCTGACCCCGAGCTTTTGAAGCATTGGATGCCGGTTGACCTTTACATCGGCGGCCCCGAACACGCGGTAGGACACCTTATGTACTCGCGTATATGGAACAGATACCTTTATGACAAGGGTCTTGCGCCGACAAAGGAGCCGTTCAAGAAGCTTGTACATCAGGGAATGATTCTCGGCGAAAACGGCATAAAAATGGGCAAGAGATATCCCGAATATGTTGTCAATCCGAGCGATATCGTGAGAGATTACGGCGCTGACACGCTCAGGCTTTACGAAATGTTCATGGGCCCTCTCGAGGTTTCAAAGCCTTGGAGCAGTTCGGGCGTTGAGGGTGCAAAGAAGTTCATCACAAGAGTTTGGAATTTCTTCACCGAGCCTGCTAACCTTACGGACGAGAATGACGGCACTCTCACAAGAGTATATCATCAGACGGTCAAGAAGGTTACAGACGACTTTGAGGCGCTTGCGTTCAACACCGCTATCAGCCAGCTTATGATATTTATGAATGCGGCTTACAAGGCAGGAAAATGCCCGAAGGAGTACGCAGAGGGCGTTGTAAAGCTTCTTTCTCCCGTAACTCCGCACGTTTGCGAAGAGATCTGGAGCATTTTCGGTCACGACAAGACCCTTGCTTACGAGCCGTGGCCTGTTTATGACGAAAAGGAGCTTGTAGTTGATGAGATCGAGATCGCTGTTCAGATAAACGGCAAGCTCAAAGGCAAGATAATGGTCGGCGTTGACGAGGAGCAGGAGTCCGCTCTTGCAAAGGCTAAGGAACAGCCCGATGTTAAGGCATTCCTTGAAGGAAAGAACATCGTCAAGGAGATCTATGTCAAGGGCAGAATAGTTAATATCGTTGCAAAGTAAGCATTTGACTCATTATTTACAAAAAATCTCAGCAAATTTGTGCAGGTTTTTTCGGATAGCCCTTGACAATCTGAGATTTATATTGTATAATAATGTAGTTATATCTTATATCATCCTCTGCCTCAGCGGCAAAGGGAGGGAATAAAATTGGCAGAAATTCGTGTTGGTAAAAACGAATCCTTGGAAACTGCTCTTAAGCGTTTTAAGAGAAGCTGTGCTAAGGACGGCGTTATCGCTGAAGTTCGTAAAAGAGAACACTATGAGAAGCCTTCGGTAAAGCGTAAGAAGAAGTCCGAAGCTGCTCGTAAGCGTAAATATTAATAATTTATCGCTTTAGTCAAGAACGGCGGCAGGTGTTTACTGTCGCCGTTTTTATTTTTTGGGGGTAATTATGAAAAATTACATAAGGCTGCTGCCGCTGATGATCTTTCCGTATGCGTATATTTTATTGATAATTGCTATGGGTAATATACCGAACTTTCCGAATGCTGTGGCGTATGAAATAATATGGGTGAGTGTGATCGTATATCTGGTGCTGACGCTGGTTTGCACAGTTTTCGGTTCGATATACGCAGCAAAAAGCAGGATATCTCCGCGAACTGCGGCTAAGCTCAACCTTATCGTAAAAGCAGTTCAGATACCTGCGTATATTTTTCATTTTCTGATGTTTTTGGCAGGAACGCTTATGAGCGTGTGGGGAATAGGGGTCATGATATTTGCGGCGGCGATAGACCTTTTTACGATCGCGCTGACGGGTATCCACGCAATAGGCTGTGTTGTAAAGACCTGCAAGGGCGGAGTTGTCGGAAAGGCAGCCGCGGTGTTTATGGGGATAGGTTCGTTTATTTACTGCATAGACGTTGTTATTGCGATAGTTCTTATGGTTATGAGTAATAAATATAAAGACGACTATGTGAAGATCAAGAATGGAGAGAATAATGCTGTTCAAACCGACAAAAGCATATAAAAGCATTTTGAATATAACGCCGCAGGAACTTTCGGAAATGGGAGTTAAAGCGGTGATACTGGACGTCGACAATACGCTCACAACGCATAATAATCCCACGCCGATAGAGGGGATAGACGAGTGGCTTTCCGCCGTGCGCGAGAGTGGGATAAAGCTTATGATAGTATCGAACAACCACGCGCCGAGGGTCGCGCCGTTTGCGGAAAGGCTTGGACTTGAATATGTACCCGAGGGAGCGAAACCGCTGCCGAAGGGGATGAGGGAAGCGATAAAGCGAATGGGCGTGAGCAGGAAGGAAACCTGTGCGATAGGCGACCAGATATTCACGGATATTTTGGGGGCGAAGCTTTCGGGGATAAGAGCGATATTTGTGCAGCCGATAGAGTTTGAAACGAGCTTTTGGTTCAGAGTAAAAAGAACGATAGAAACACCGTTTAGACCGAGAAAGTTTCTGAAATAATGCGTAATTCGTAATGCGTAATTATTGCGAATTTCAACGTATGTTGTTATAACCGCGAAGCGGACTAAAGTTTACGTCCACGCTTTTCAAAGGGTGGCGAGGGGTCAAGGGGGCGAGAAGCCCCATTGTCGCGCTCCGCAGAG
>CAMJES010000129.1 GCA_946404705.1 uncultured Ruminococcus sp.
CCACCGAGATCTACACTCTTTCCCTACACGACGCTCTTCCGATCTTACGGCATTGACGGAAAGAAGACCGAGC
The DNA here is from genome assembly GCA_946404705.1 of uncultured Ruminococcus sp. Taxonomy (GTDB): domain Bacteria; phylum Bacillota; class Clostridia; order Oscillospirales; family Ruminococcaceae; genus UMGS363. The sequence goes on from CAMJES010000129.1 coordinate 74, forward strand.
TTCACTCAAAGGAAGAAGCAGACGCTATCCTTGCCCGTGTTGAGGGCGCGGATTATATCGTCACCGAGGTGAAGAAATCCGTCCGCAGGAAGTCGCCTGCGCCCCCGTTCACGACCTCGACAATGCAGCAGGAGGCTTCAAAGAAGCTCGGATTTGCCGCTGCAAAGACGATGAAAACGGCACAGACGCTCTACGAAGGTGTTGAAATAGAAAATATGGGTGCAGTCGGACTTATCACATATATGAGAACCGACAGTCTGCGTATCTCCGATGAAGCAAGAGCCTCCGCATATAAATATATCGAAGAGGTTTACGGCAAGAAGTACGTTCCCTCTACACCGAAAATATACAAAACAAAAGCAGGTGCGCAGGACGCTCACGAAGCTATTCGTCCGTCCATGCCAGAGCTTACTCCTGCAAAGATAAAAGACAGCCTTACTCCCGAGCAGTTCAAGCTTTACCGCCTTATCTGGGAACGCTTTATCGCAAGCCAGATGGAAAGCGCTTCGCTCGATACGGTTTCCGCTGCGATAGACGCAAACGGCTGTACCTTCAAGGCAACGGGCTTCTCCGTCAAGTTTGACGGTTTCACAGTTCTTTATGAGGAATCAAAGGATGATGAGGAAAACAAGGTACTTCCCGTAATCGAAAAAGGTGATAAGCTGAAGCTTAAAGCGATCGAGGGCAATCAGCATTTTACACAGCCGCCTGCAAGATACACCGAAGCTACGCTTATCAAAGCGCTCGAAGAAAATGGCATAGGCAGACCGTCCACATACGCACCGACTATTTCAACAATAACCAACCGCTTCTATGTTGAGCGTGACGGAAAGCAGCTTAAGCCGACTGGTCTTGGCGAGGTCACAACTCAGGTCATGAAGGACCACTTCAAGCATATCGTTGATACGAAATTTACTGCGAATATGGAAAGCAATCTCGATAAGGTCGAAACGGGCGAAGCCGACTGGGTACAGACCTTGCACGACTTCTACGATGATTTTGACGCAACGCTCAAAAAAGCCGAAACCGATATGGACGGCAAGCGCATCAAAGTCCCCGATGAAGAAACAGACGAGGTCTGCGATGTATGCGGCAAGCCTATGGTAATAAAAATAGGACGTTTCGGAAAGTTCCTTGCCTGCTCGGGCTTCCCCGAATGTACGAATACAAAGAAGATAATCAAGCCTACGGGCGGCGTATGCCCCAAGTGCGGTAAAAAGGTACTCCAGAAGAAGTCCAAAAAGGGCAAGAAATATTTCGGCTGCGAGGATAATCCGAACTGCGACTTTATGACATGGGATACACCCGTTTCCGATAAATGCCCGAAGTGCAACGACGGCACAACGCTGTTCAAAAAGGGCGGAAAGCTGTTCTGCCTTAAAGACGGCTGCGGCTATGAGGTTGCGGTCAAAAAGGAGAAATAAAGCCAAAGCTTTTTTGGAAGTTTGAAGTGTTGAGAGTTGAGCTTTTCAATTTGGAAAGTTGAAAGTGAAAAGTGGAATTTTGACGGCATTGGTTTTATTTGAACGGTTATATCGTAAAGATAATATAAGTTAAAAAGGTGTTGAAAATATGGATTGTCCGAAGTGCAAAACAGAAATGAAAAAAGCTGTTTTATCGGCTGCTGTCGGCGGAGTTCTGAACGTGGCAAACATGAACAAAAAGCTGCTTGACGGCGACAGATGCAGAGGTGTTGACTGCTTCGGCTGCCCGAATTGCGGATATATCGAATTATACGCACAAAATCCAAAGGTTTTCAAGGATAAATAAAATATGAATAACGTTAAAGTTATCGGCGCAGGTCTTGCAGGCTGTGAAGCGGCTTGGCAGCTTGCGGAATCGGGTATCGGCGTTGACTTGTATGAAATGAAACCCGTGAAATTCTCTCCTGCGCACAAATACGAAGGCTTTGCGGAGCTTGTCTGCTCGAATTCGCTAAAGGCTTCAAGGGTCAACTCGGCGGCAGGTCTGCTCAAAGAGGAAATGCGGCGCTTAGGCTCGCTTACAGTTCCCTGCGCGGAGGAAACGGCTGTTCCTGCAGGCGGTGCGCTTGCGGTCGACCGAAAGCTTTTCTCCGACCTTGTGACGGAAAAGATAAAGTCGCACCCGAACATCACTCTGCACAGCGAAGAGGTCACGGAAATTCCCGAGGGGAACGTCATAATCGCAACGGGGCCGCTCACCTCGGACGGACTTGCGGAAAGCATAAGCCGTTTGAGCGGCGGCTATCTCAGCTTCTATGACGCAGCCGCTCCGATAGTTTCCTTTGAGTCGCTCGATATGAACAGAGCGTTCTTCGCCGCACGTTACGGCAGGGGCGATGACGACTACATCAACTGCCCGTTCACAAAGGAAGAATATCTCACATTTTACAACGCAATAATAAACGCCGAATCTGCACCGCTTCATGATTTCGACCGTCCGCAGGAGCTTCACAACAAGAACGACAGCTTCACCGTTTACGAGGGCTGTATGCCGATAGAAGTCCTTGCGAAACGCGGCGAGGAAACCATGCGCTACGGCGCAATGAAGCCTGTCGGACTTACCGACCCCGTAACGGGAAAGCGTCCTTATGCCGTTGTTCAGCTTAGAAAGGAAAACAGCTCGGGAACGATGTATAACATCGTCGGCTTTCAGACAAATCTCAAATTCGGCGAGCAGAAGCGTGTTTTTTCGCTTATACCGGGACTCCGGAATGCCGAGTTTTTACGCTACGGCGTTATGCACAGAAACTCGTTCCTCAATTCCCCGAAGCTCCTGAACAGCGACTTTTCGCTGCGCTCGGACGGAAGAATTTTCTTCGCAGGTCAGATAACGGGCGTTGAAGGCTATATGGAATCGGCTGCAAGCGGAATTCTTGCAGGAAAGAATATGGTGCGAAAGCTTATGGGCAAGCCGCCGCTTGAACTTCCGTGCGAAACGATGCTCGGCGCGCTCTCGGCTTATATCTCCGATGAAACGGTCGAAAACTTTCAGCCGATGGGCGCAAATATGGGAATTCTCCCCGATATCGGCGAGCGCATAAAGGACAAGCAGCAGCGTTATCAGGTCATCGCAGACAGAGCGCTTGAAGCGTTGGACAGAAGTATTGATGTTCAAGGAAGTGTTTAAATGGAAGATTATATCGCTATACACCTTAATTCGTCCGAGCAGCCGACAATAGAAGCTTCGGTTGAGCATACGGACAAGCTTATCTATGATTTTAATAAATTCGCAATGAAAAAGCGGCATAAGGCTGTATGGATATTCTTTTATATCGTTATTGTTATCGCTTTTCTCGGCGGCTTTTACACAATGTCCACGGGTGACATCGCAGACGGTTTAATAAGCGTAGTCATCGGAATTATAGGCTTGGGATTTCCAAGCCTAATTATGAAAAGTTCGGCAAGAGCATCGAATAATTCGATAGACCGCCAAAGCAAGCATAACTACAAGTTCTATCGGGAATATTTTGCCGAAACGACTTGTTACAGTATCGAAGCTGTGCCGTATTCCGCAATTGAAGCCGCATTCGAAAATGACGCTTATTTCTTTATTTTTATTGAGAAAAACAAGGGCTTCATTATTTCTAAGGCTGCCTTTGAGGTGAATACGCCGTTTGAGCTTCGAAAGCTGCTTAAAGAAAAGCTCGGCGGAAAATTTACTGTTTATTGCAAAGCATAACGGGAGAAAAAATCTATGGATAAAGACAGTTACTCCTCGGTGGAGTTTTCCTTTCCGTCAGATAAGGGCAAAGAACCGCTTGTAAGCTTTACCGTAAGCTGCGGCGAAAAAGATTTCAAGCAGCTTGAACAGGCTATGCTTTTCAAAAGCGGCGGTGCGTATGTTTTTATCGCGCTCGGCGCAGTTTTGGCGGTGCTTATACTTATACAGATAATCATAGCCGCAATTGCGGCAGGTCAGCCGTTTTTGGCGGTTTCGTATACGGCGTTTGCGCTGCTTATCGCGCTTGAAATGTATCTGAACGTCCGAAAGGTGAAAAATGCTGTGCGTAATGCGCCGAATGACAGCGGCAGCTTTACTTACGCTTTTTACCGCCACCATTTCACGTTCGCAAGCGATTACGAGGGCATTTCCGAAAGCTATGAAGCCATTTCAAGGGGCGTGGAGGACACGCTTGAATTTATGCTTTTTCGCAATGACGGAAAAACCTACCTTATCCCGAAACGGGAGCTTTCCGATGAAGCTTCGGAAATGCTCAGAGCCGTAATGCAGAACAAGCTCGGCGGAAAATTCACCGTCAAGGCTATTTAAGGAGGGCTTATGGAAAGCGTTGTAGATGTAAAGCTTGAAAGTAAAGCACCTCCTGTATATGCATTTGAGAGCGTGTACGGCGCGGGCGAGATACTCTGCGAAAAAAAGTCCGCCGCACGTTCGGAGATCGTTGTTACGGCGGCAGCTGTCGCGATAGCGGTGTTGTCGGTGATACCCGGATATTTTCTTATCACGATAATATCGGGACTTGCCGCGCTGTCGGGAATTTTTTCGCTTTCGGGGATAAAAAAGTCCGCCGAAAAGACATTTTCGGAAAAGGGTGAGGAAACACGGCTCTATGCATTTTATGTTGACGGATTTCTTGTTCAAGGAAAAAATTCCGCCGCATATTTTCCGTATGAAAAGCTTTGCGGATTCCGCGAAACAAAGGGTCATATCATCATAAAGACCGCAAACAAAGCGGAGTATATAATCCCGAAAAACGAAAAAACGGACAGCGGATTTATACGGTTTTTAAGTGAGAAAATTAGGAAAGGGAGTATAAAAGAATGAAAATTATAGTTGACGCATTCGGCGGAGATAATTCCCCCGATGAAGTTATCAAGGGAGCGGCTATGGCGGTCGAAAAGCTTGATGTTGATATTGTCCTCACGGGCGATGAAAACAAGATAAAAAGCTTTGCCGCAGAAAACGGTATTTCCCTTGACAGGATTTCGATAAAGCACACCGAGTCGGTCATTGATATACACGAAGAGCCGACCTCTATCATTAAAGAGCGTTCCGACTGCTCTATGGCTGTCGGTCTGAAAGCTCTTGCAGACGGCGAGGGTGACGCTTTCGTTTCCGCAGGCAGCACGGGTGCGCTCGTTGTCGGAGCAACGTTCATCACAAAGCGCCTTAAAGGCATAAAGCGCGCCGCACTTGCGCCTATCATGCCCACGGACAACGGCTATATGATGCTCATTGACGCAGGAGCAAACGTTGAATGCCGCCCCGAAGCCCTCGTTCAGTTCGGCATCATGGGAAGCTGCTATATGGAGAGAGTTCTCGGCGTAAAGTCGCCTAAAGTCGGACTTATCAACGTCGGCGCAGAGGATACAAAGGGCAGAGATATGGACAAGGAAGCGTATGCACAGCTTAAAAAAGCGCCCGTCAACTTCTATGGCAATCTTGAAGCGCGCGATATTCCTCTCGGCGTTTGTCAGGTCGCAGTTTCGGACGGTTTTACGGGAAATGTTGCGCTTAAGCTTTACGAGGGAATGGGTTCATATTTCGCACATACGCTCAAAGGAATGTTCATGAGCGGCTTGGGCGGAAAGATAGCTTATCTTCTCGTTAAAAAGCAGGTCGCAGCGTTTAAGAAAAAGCTCGACTATTCCGAAGTCGGCGGCGCTGTTCTTATGGGCATTTCAAAGCCCGTTATCAAGGCGCACGGCAGCTCGGACGCAAAGGCATTCTACAACGCTATCAGACAAGCTAAAAACTGTGTTGAGGGCGATGTTATCGGCGAGATATCACGCTCTATCGAAAAGCTCAAATCCGAATCTGCCGAAGCTGTTCAGTAATTTTTACATAGTTTTATATTTTCAAACTGTGGGTCTTGCTTTCTCAGTCGATACATTTCGGCGGAGAGCATAAGGCTCGGAAAGGAACGGTCATAAAATGGATTTTTCAGAGTTTGAAAAAAAGATAGGATATACATTCAAAAACAAAGAGCTTCTTCACGAAGCACTCTCCCATTCAAGCTATGCAAACGAGTTCAAGAACTCCCGAAACTCTAATGAACGCCTTGAATTCCTCGGCGACAGCGTACTTTCGATAGTCGTTTCGGAGTATCTTTTCAAGCATTTCAAGCATCTTCCCGAGGGCGACCTTACGAAGATAAGAGCCTCGCTCGTATGCGAAAATGCGCTGTTTGAATTTTCCAAGAAGATAGACCTCGGACAGCATATCCTGCTTGGAAAGGGCGAGGAAAACAGCGGCGGCAGAGAACGTCCGTCAATCGTTTCCGATGCGTTTGAAGCGGTGATAGCGGCGGTGTTCCTTGACGGCGGACTGGACGAAGCGCGGAAATACGTCCTCGGCTTTATGCCCGAGGATATCGACAAATACAGAAACCGTTCCAACGGCGACTACAAGACGATATTGCAGGAGGTCATTCAGCGCAATCGTGAGGAAAAGGTGGAATACTACCTTAAATCGCAGTCGGGTCCCGACCATAACCGCGTGTTCGTTATACATGTAATTCTCAATTCCAACGTTATCGGTACGGGCGAGGGCGACAGCAAAAAGCA
>CAMJES010000130.1 GCA_946404705.1 uncultured Ruminococcus sp.
GGCTTGAAAACGATACTGCTCGATATCGACAAAGCGGTAAAGATCGCCCGTGAAACAGAGGAAGAAGCTGAGGTCGTTCCCAACCTTATGATAGGCTTTGGAATTGACGAAACGCAGGCGGAATACGTTGCCGAGATAAAGCTTCGTCACCTCAACAAGGAATATATCCTCAACCGCACAGCCGAGATAGAAGACCTTGAAAAATCCATTGCAGAAATGGAAGAGATACTCAAAGACGATAAAAAGGTTAAGAATATCATCGTTGATGAGCTTAACGAGGTAAGCCGCAAATATCGTCAGCCGAGAAAAACGCTCTTTATCTATACCGCAGGCGAGGAAGAGGACGAGGAAGAGGACGATACGCCCGACTTCCCCGTAACGCTTTTCATTTCGCAGAGCGGCTATTTCAAGAAGATAACTCCGCAGTCGCTCAGAATGTCGGGCGAGCAGAAGCTCAAAGAGGGCGACTATATCATAAGCACGGTCGAAACGACCAACCGCAGCGACCTGCTCTTCTTCTCGGATAAATATCAGGTATACAAGAGCAAGACCGCCGCATTCAAGAACACAAAGGCGTCCGAACTCGGCGTTTATATCCCTGCACAGCTTGGCTTTGACGAGGGCGAGGGCTTCTGTTCAATGGTCGTTACGAACGATTACAGCGGTTATCTTATTATGATATTCGCAAACGGCAAAGCAGCAAAGGTTCCGCTTAACGCATACGAAACCAAGACAAACCGAAAAAAGCTTGCCAACGCATACAGCGATAAATCTCCGCTCATCGCGATGTTCTGCGTTTCCGACAATACCGATATACTGATAACAACCTCAAACGGCAGAGCAGTTGTGTTCAATACGGGAATGATACTTCCGAAATCCGCCCGTGATACGATAGGAGTTCAGGTAGTTTCACTCAAAGCGAAAGCCGAGGTAGTCGGAGCTTCGATAGTGACCGAAGAAAACGCTTCGGAATATGCAAAATACTATGTAAAAACTATCCCTGCCGCAGGTTCGCTTGCAAAGGATATCGCCGACGCTGACCAACTCACTTTTAAAGTGTAAAATCAAAAAACGACCCGAAAAGAAGCGTAAAATTCTTTTCGGGTCGAACTATTTTATATCGAAGCACCTTCAAAGTAAACCGCATACCATTGCAGGAAGATGAAAACAGTCCAGATCTTTCTGCTGTTGTCATATTTTCCCTCACGGTGATCGTCAAGCAGCTTGACAAGCTCATTAGTATTGAAGAATTTCTCCGCAGCAGGGGAGGTGAATGAATCCTTTACAATGCCGTAGTATTTGTCTTCTTTCAGCCATACTCTGATAGGCACGGGGAAACCGAGTTTTTTCTTGTTCGCAGTTTTCGGTGGCGCAGCACGAAGCGCAGCCTGACGCATTGCAAGCTTGGTGTTCTCGGTGCTTACTCTGTATCTCCACGGTATCTGCTCCGCAAGCGACATTATTTCCTTGTCAAGGAACGGAACACGCAGTTCAAGTGAGTTCGCCATCGACATCTTATCCGCTTTGAGCAGGATATCGCCTGTCATCCAAAGGTGCAGATCAAGGTACTGCATCTTTGTTATCTGATCCTTGTCCTTGACCTTTTCATAAAAAGGTGCTGTGATAACAGTCGGATCGGGCGCATTCGTCTTTATTTTAAGAAGCTTTTTGCGTTCCTGCGGAGAAAACATATACGCATTGCCTATAAAACGTTCTTCAAGCTCCTTGCCGTTGCGTACAAGGAAGTTTACGCCTCTTTTCTGCGGAAGATGTGAAGCAACATTGCCGATACCGCGGCGGATAAACTTCGGCAGTGACTTGTAAGCGTGTGAACCGAGCGGTTCCTTGTATACATTGTAGCCGCCGAATATCTCATCGGCACCCTCGCCCGAAAGCACGACCTTGACATATTCCGAAGCCTTGTTGCAGACAAAATAAAGCGCAATGCAGGACGGGTCTGCAAGCGGTTCGTCCATGTGATACTGTATCTTTTTTATGTTGCCCCAGTATTCCTCGGGAGTGATGACCTTGCTGATGTTTTCCTTGCCGATATACTGCGAAAACTCCTTTGCCCAGCCGATCTCGTTGTATTTTTCGTCCTCGCCGAAGCCTACGGTGAAGGTCTTGTCAACGTTTGCGACAGAAGCTACATAGCTTGAATCAACTCCGCTCGAAAGGAAGCTTCCAACCTCAACGTCAGCGATCTTGTGCGCCTCAACAGAGTTCTTGAACGTGTCGGAAATGCGGTCTACCCATTCGTCCATATCGGGCTTTTCGTCTGCATTGAAGTTTATATCCCAGTAACGCTTAACATCAAGCTTTCCGTTCTTGTACTTGAAGCAATGCGCAGCAGGAAGCTTGTAAACATTCTTGAAAAAGGTTTCGTTTGTAGGCGAATACTGGAAAGTAAGATAATTTTCCAGCGCAGTTTCGTTAAGCTCCTTTTTAAAGTCAGGGTGCGCAAGGAACGCCTTTATCTCCGAGCCGAACATAAAGGTATTGCCCATTAGTGCATAGTAAAGCGGCTTGATTCCGAAGAAATCCCTTGCGCCGAAAAGCTCCTTTGTTTTCGTGTCCCAGATAACGAACGCAAACATTCCGCGAAGCTTGCCGAGAAGCGACTCGCCGTATTCCTCGTAGCCGTGGAGCAAAACCTCCGAATCGGTCTTGGTCGTGAAGATATGTCCCTTTGCGATAAGCTCCTCACGGATAGACTGAAAGTTGTATATCTCGCCGTTGAAAAGGAGAACCTTGCTTTTGTCCTCGTTGTATATCGGCTGGTCGCCCGATTCGGTGATGTCGATGATACTGAGCCTGCGGAAACCGAGCGCAATATCTCCATCGGTATATTTTCCGCCCGAGTCGGGGCCGCGGTGGCGTATCTTATCCATCATATCTTCAATTATTCGGTTGGAATTATCCTTTGTATTCGTAAAGCCTACAAAACCGCACATAATGATCCTCCAAAAAAGAAATATACATATATTATACTTTATTACCAAAAATAATGCAATATGAAGATTTAACAAAAAGAAAGGGAAACGGTCAGAAAAAACTGCCGTTTCCCGTCTTTGGAAAATTAATTATACGTTTCTGGTAGCTTCAAGCTTGTTTTTGTAGTCCTGCTTAAGAGCTTCAAGACGCTTGGAATCCTCTGCACGCTTGACTTTTGCTTCTTCTTGGATCTGGCGGGTTTCCTCAATACCTGTAACGATAGTCTGCCAAGTTTCTTCAAGCGTTTCTATCTTGATAGAGCTGCCCGAAGCCATTCTTGCGATTGTCTTGGACTGCTCGACCGTGTTGTGAGCGTTCTTGATAAGCAGCTCGTTGGTCTTTTCGTCAAGAGCCGACATCGAATCAGCCTGAACCTTCTGACGCTTGAGCATTACAGCCTGAGCAAGCGACTGCTTGAAAACAGGCATTGTGATAATGAATGCGGAATTGATCTTGCGGATAAGATTGAGGTTGGAATACTGCATAGTTTTAAGCATAGGAACAGTCTGCATTGCAACGTTCTCCGCAATTTTCAGATCCATAACTCTCTGCTGGAAAATCTCACGAACGTTTTCAAGGTTCTGAAGATCCATTGCAACAGCGCCCGAATCGGGGTTCTCTGCAAGCTTTTTCTTGTATTCGTCAATGTACTGGTCAAGCTCTACGCAAGCCTGTTCGCCTGCCATAATGTAAAGCGTAAGATCCTTGTAATAGTTGATGTTTGCATTGTACATCTGTTCAAGCTTGACGTTGGACTGCTCGATCTCCTTTTCGTAGCCTTTGAGCTGAACATAAATTCGGTCAACGTTTTCGCCCATTGTGTGATATTTTTCAAGCAGCTTGTCGATCTGCTTGCGGAGGTTTGCGAAAAGACCCTTTTTAGGCTCTTCGGTAAGCTCCTTTGCGTCAAACTGCTCCATAACTGCAGCAAGCGCAGCAAGCATTTCGCCCGAGTCGTTGATCTGCTTCATATTCATTGAATTAAGCACTTGGTCGGATGCCTTTGATATCTCGGTAGCAGCGTCGTTGCCGAATTTTACGATAGAGTTGACATCGTTGATATTGATAGAATCAACAAGCTTCTGAACAGCTTCGCTCTTGATAAGATCGTTCTTGATGTTCTGCTGAACCTCCACCATTGAGAAATTATCGGGAGCGACCTCGATATTCGGCGCAGCCTGCACTTCTGCAACGGTAACATCTGCTGTCTGAACAGCAGCCTCCTGCTCTGATGACGGTGTAAACTGTAAACCCATATTATTTGCGTCCTTTCTTAAAAAGTTTATTAAATAATCCACCGTTTTCCTTCGGTTCGGGGATGGTATCGGGTATCTTGAACCGCGGAATACGGATATTATACTTGAATTCGTTCATTCCGAACGTAGTGAAAGCTTCGGGGGAGATATATGTTTCAAGATTTTTATATCCCGTAGGCGTGTAAACAATTATATCAAATCCGAGAAGATTGAACAGCAAAAGCTGAATGCATTCCACCTTGCTGAAAGTGTCCTCGATAGCGTCAATGAGAACTATCTTGGGGATATCCTTTGTGAAATCGAACTTTTGCAGAATTCGTAATATCTCGCGGTCAAGCGCAAGTCCGACATATATCACAAGCGGCACAATCTCATGCTCTTCAAGCAGGAGCAAACCGCTGTCCACAGCCTCCTGCATCTTGTGGAAAATAAGCAGCTGCAATTCATCCGACAAAAAGCGGTAGGAGTTAACCGGAGAGTTTTTCAGCTTCTCAATGTCGATATTCTTTCCGTCGTAAAATGCTCTGTAAGCGGTATAAACGGACGGGGGAAACTTGTCGTAGGATGGCGCTTTCATAATTATGCGTGTGAGCGGAGAAAGCTTTTGCCGCACATCATCCCAGTATTCGTCCAAATCGCCGTCACGAACGCCGCTTATCTTTGCGAAAATGTTCGGGATAACGACAGTTTTATTTTTGATAACATCAAAGCCTGTGCGGTATTTTGCCGCCTGATGCCAGAGAATATCAATTTCTTCGTATGTCGTTTTGAGCGTGAGCGACTGCATATCGGAAAACTGAAAATCTCTGAATATCGAAGTGTTGCTGTACATGAAGCTGTTAAGCTCCTGCTCTGCGCTGTATGCGATAGTTGCCCTCGCAGACTTTATAAGCTTGTCGGGAAAGGGGAATTCCTCTCCGTCAGCGGCAAATTCGAATATCTGCATACGGCTTTCGGTGTTGTTCGATTTAAGCGTTTCAAGCGAAGCCTTTGAAGTCGATACAACAAGAACGTCAAATCCGACCCTTGAAAGGAAATGCAGGAATTCCGTTTCCTTTTCGCCTGCGTTTCCGTAGAAGATGACAGCAGGTATCTCATTTGCAGCGCTTTTCGCAAACTGCTCCGAAGCGGTGCAGCGGTTGAGCCAAGTAACAGTCCTCACACCGTAAGCAAAAACAGCTTCAAATCCTGCAGGTGCGTATTTCTGCACATTTTCCTTGAACAAGCGCCGTGCTTCGTCAGTCCGCTGCCCGTCATTGCCGATGTTGATAAGCTTTGCAAGGTCTTCAATGGCTTCATCGGTGTTTCCTCTTGTGACAGCGTCAAAATATAAGGTTTCCTCCGCGGTCGGAGCGCTCATTGCTCCGGGAATGAATATCAGAAACTTCGGTGAACGGATAAGATCCTCACGAAGCGTAAATAGCGCATTTTTATATCCCGACATATTCTCCTCGGCAGGAGAACCGATAAGTCCGCAGAAATAAACGGGAATGATACCATCGCTGTTAAGCCCGAGTCCGAGCGCAGACGAACGTTCCGATTGCGATTTTAACAAATCGGTTATAACAGTATCTGCGGTAGTCGGAATGCATTTTGAAATTCGTTTATTTTCGGTTGAAAATCCTTCAAATCTCATGGTTTTATGCCTTTCATAATCAGTCTGTATATATTATACAATAAATAGTATATATTTGTCAATAATCTTTTGACAAAAATAATTTTCCGCAAAAAGCCTTGACAAAAGGGAAATGGGTGTGTTAAAATAGGTTAAACTAAAGGCTGTGAAGAGAACCCATTAAGCGAAAATGCAGGCGGTTTAAGAGAGTCCTTGTTCGGTGTGAAAGGATACCGTGTTTTCGTGAATTACGTCTTGGAGCTTGTGTCCCGAAATAACAGTAGGGATATGCGGTCTGCGCCCGTTACAGCGCGCTAAAGGTCTGCTTTATGCGGATAAACTGAGGTGGTACAGCGGTTTTTGTCGCCCTCTTGAAGCTTTGGCTTTGAGAGGGCGTTTCTGTTTGGAGGAATAAAATGAAAAAAGCCGTTCTGTTTTTGATTTCGTTTATACTTTACGGCAGTATGCTTGTCTTGACAATGTACTGCGATGTGCTGTTTGGTGAAGGCGATGAAATGTTTGCCGTAATGGTGATATATGCAGCGGCTCTGATAGGACTTGCAGGAGTGTTTATTCCCGTAAAAAGGAAGCTGAACAAGCGCTTTGGCATATCTTCGGCAGCCTGCAATGCCTGCGTTATCTCTGCAAGATCGGAAGAGCGTCGTGTAGGGAAAGAGTGTAGATCTCGGTG
>CAMJES010000131.1 GCA_946404705.1 uncultured Ruminococcus sp.
CCTTATCCTTGAGTCTCTTGAGCATAGCGGCAGGGTCGGGGAACTGACGCTTGTCCCATTCAAAATTACACCACTCAAATTCCTTCATCCAGAAGCAGTCGAAGTGGAACACCTGAAGAGGAATATCTCTTTCAGCCATGCCGTCAATGAAGGAAGTAACGGTTTCTTCATCATAATTTGTTGTAAAGGATGTTGTAAGCCAAAGACCGAATGTATATGCAGGAGGCAAAGAGGGCTTACCGGTAAGTGTTGTATAGTTGGAAAGAACCTCGCCGAGGTTTTCACCTCCGATAACAAAGTATTCAAGCTTTTCTCCGGGAATAGTGAAAGAAACCTTTGAAACTGTATCGGAAGCAACCTCAAATGAAACCTTATCGGAAGAGTTTACAAATATACCGTATCCTCTTGAAGAGATATAGAACGGAATTGACTTATAGGACTGGTCGCAGCAAGTACCGCCGTCGGAATTCCATGTTTCAACGTTCTGACCATTCTTAACGAAGGTTGTGAACTTTTCGCCAAAGCCGTAGATGCATTCACCGACAGAAAGTGTAAGCTGCTCACGCAGATATGTGCTGCGTGTATCACGGGGATAAGACCAGAATGTGTCATCCTGAGTTGCGTCAAGTCTGCTTGAAACCTTGAACTGGCTTTCTTTTACAATTGTTGTAGCTCTCCAAGCGCCGCCGGTAAGCTTCTTATCCTTGTAATAGAACTGAACATTCCAGCTGAATTTTGAGATATGTACCTTAGTATTGCCTGCAACAAGCTCAACATAGTCGTCGCCTTCAACGATCTCGGGAGTAAAGCCCTGATCCTCGTAAAGTTCAAACTTGGGTGCATTGTCAAGTGTGCCGGTATAATGGTTGATGGAAACTTTGATAACGTCCTTCTGAGTGCAAGAGTAGGTTATATCAAAAACAGGGCCGCCGAGAGTCATTCCTCTGTTCTGGATATAATTAGTTGTTGCAAGAACGTTTATAAAGTTTTTTCCTGTTTTGATTTCATAAGCCTGTGATGCGTAGTTAACATCATAGCCTTTCTGATTAAGCCAAAAGCCGTCTGCAAATTTCATGACAAAATCCTCCTCTTATGTAATTGATTACATTGTACAACATACACAGAAAAATTTCAAGGGGTTTGCAAAATTTTATTTTCTGTTCATATCTTTTCAATTTATATAAGCATACAAGCCTTTTGCTTTGAATAATATAGAACAAAGCAGCTAATGATTAATCGTTAATAATGTTTTATCACGACAAAACAAGGAGGAAAACTTATGGAACTTAAAATCAACAGGGAAGAATTATGCTCTTCCGAGGTCATTCTTAAAACAAGGCAGGAACAATCGGTTGAACTTGACTATGTTCTTCCCGATTATTATCCCGAGATATTCAAAATACAAAAATGCTTCACCTCACCGAGAATAGCGTCATACAGCGTTTCCGGCAGCAAGCTTACCTATGAACTCTGCGTAAATATCAAAATCGCTTATCATGACGATAAAAGCTGTGCTGTTCATGTCGTTGACCAGAAAATGATGTTCACAAAGTCTGTTGAACTCGGAAAGACCTGCGCAAATCCTAAGGTTATTATTACACCGAGCGTGGACTATATGAACTGCCGCGCTGTAAATTCGCGCCGTCTTGACATTCGCGGTGCTGTTTCTATGGATATCTGCGTAACGGACGACTGCAAAAAGGAAGTAATTTGCGATGCTTACGGAATGGACATCGAACTGCACAAAAAGCCTATAACATATCCCGTAAATAAGCTTTACGCCGAAAAGCAGGTGACGATAACCGATGATTTTGAGCTTGGCATCTCAAAACCGGCAATAAATGATATCCTTTGCTTTGACGCGTGTGTTTCTTCAACGGATAAAAAGATCATTGCCAATAAAATGGTTGCAAAGGGCGAAGTTTGTATAAATATGTTTTACACCTGCGAAAGCGATAAAATAGAAACTTTAAGCTTTACGCTTCCTTTTTCACAGATCATCGATATTGAGGGCATTGACGACCGCTTTGACTGCAATATTGATGCTGATATAATGAACTGCGAGATCACGCCCCGTTCCGACGGTGACGGAAACACAAAAGTTGTTGACTGTTCCGTTTCTATCATGGTAAAATGCCACGCCTGCAGAATGGGAACGCTTGAACTTGTTTGCGATGAATACTCAACCTCGTTCGGCACTACCGATCAAAGAGAAACTATTCATTATGACACAATGCCTCAATGGATAAACAGCAGTTTTTCCGTAGGCTGTTCGTTTGATACGGGAGAAGACAAGGTGGAGCGTGTCTACGGAGTTATGACAAATGTAAAAAACTGCCACTTTACAGCAGATGCAGAGAAAAATGAACTCATTGCAGATGGTACTATCTGCTGTACACTTATTGCTTGTACCGAAGACGGCCAAAACATTTTTGCTGACAAGGAAGAGAACTTTACATATAGCATTTCTCTCGAAAACGCTCCTGACGACTGCTATATCAGCGTAAATATTGTTTCGACTTCCTGTTCTTACAATATTTTATCCGATGGAACTGTTGACGCCAAGATAGAGCTGAAAGCCTGCGGAAGCGTTTGGTGTTCCAAAGAATCCGAATGTATCACAGATATTTTTGCCGATGAAGAAAACCCAATTCAGAAGGATGAAAACTGTGCTTTGAAGCTTTATTTCAGCGAAAGCGGCGAGAATTTATGGGATATTGCAAAGCGATATCACTCTTCGGCAAAGCTGATCATGGACGAAAATGATATTGAAGATGAAGTTATAAGCAATGATATGATGCTTATAATTCCTATAATGTAAAAGAGGTGCTTTGGAATGGTCAATAATGATATTTACAGTAATATTGCAAAAAGGACAGACGGCGACATTTACATCGGTGTTGTCGGCCCTGTCAGAACGGGCAAATCAACTTTTATAAAGAAGTTTATGGAGTCGCTTGTTATTCCAAATATTACAAGCGAATTTCGGAAGGAACGTGCCATTGACGAACTTCCGCAGTCGGCTGCAGGAAAGACGATAATGACGACCGAGCCGAAATTTATTCCCGAAGAGGCTGTTGAAGTAAAGCTTTCCGACAATGCGACATTTAACGTTAGAATGATCGACTGTGTTGGATACATTGTCCCTGCAGCAATCGGATATATTGAAAACGAAGCGCCGAGAATGGTAATGACGCCTTGGTTTGACGAGGAAATACCTTTCGCAATGGCGGCAGAGATCGGTACTCAAAAGGTTATCAAGGAACACTCAACTATCGGTCTTGTCGTTACAACAGACGGAAGCATAACCGATATTCCCCGTGAAGAATACTGTGACGCCGAAGAGCGTGTTATCAACGAGCTTACGGAGATAAACAAACCTTTTGTAATTGTCCTTAACTGCCTTGACCCGAAAAGCAGCTCCGCCCAGAAGCTTGCTGCAGAGCTTGCGGAAAAATATAATACTCCGGTAATTCCGGTAAACTGCCTTGAACTTGACGAGCAGGGGATAAGCGATATTCTCAAACAGGTGCTTTACGCATTTCCGGTCAAGGAAGTAAATATCAGTATGCCGAAGTGGATAACATCGCTTGACAAAACACATTGGCTTAAAAGCAGCGTTATTTCCGCTATCCGAAGTGCGGCAGAAAACATAAAGCATATCCGTGATATGTCTAAACTCACAGATAAGCTTAAGGATAGTGAATATATTTCCGGCTCGGAAGTTTCGGAGATCGACCTTGGAAAGGGAAGTGCAGGCATAAAGCTTGCCTTTGACGGCGATCTTTTCTACAAAATACTTGGAGAAGAAACCGGCATTGATATCACAAGCGATAATGATCTCATGCCGCTACTGAAAGACCTTATTTCAATCAAAAAGAAGTATGAAAAGGTTGAAAATGCGCTTAACGAAGTCGAAGCCACAGGATACGGCATAGTTATGCCCGATATAAACGACCTTTCGCTTGAAGAACCCGAAATTATCAAGCAGGGCGGAAAATACGGCGTTCGCCTAAAGGCATCCGCACCGTCTATCCACATGATGAAAGCAGATATCGTTACCGAAGTTAACCCGATAGTCGGTTCTGAAAAGCAGTCGGAAGAACTGGTAATGTACCTTATGAATGAATTCAATGACGATCCGACAAAAATATGGAATTCAAACATCTTCGGCAAGTCGCTGCATGACCTTGTAAACGAGGGTCTGCATAACAAACTTTATAAAATGCCGGTCGACGCCCGACTTAAGCTTCAGGAAACCCTTGAACGCATCATAAATGAAGGCTGCGGCGGACTAATATGCTTTATACTGTGATTTTTTCTTTCTTGTCATTGTCATAAAAAACAATATCACCCTTGCAATTCTCAAAGCAAGGGTGATATTGTTTTATATCATTTTATGATAATTTGTTTCCGCATTCTGCACAGAACTTAGCGTTCGGACTTGTGATCTTAGCGCCGCATTGATCGCAGAAACGAGGCTTAGGCTCTTCGGAAGCAGCAGGCTGAACAGGCTGTTCCTTTGTGGGTTCTTCTGCAGCAACAACATCATTACTCTCTTCAGCAGTTTCAGGTTCAATCTTCGGATGTTCCGATACCGGCTTGGCTTCAACTTCAATTTCAGTGATCTCGGAAGCTTCAGTTGTCTTTGGAGTTTCATCAGCTTTCTCCGTTGCTGCTTTGATGGACGCAACAGCAATTTCCTGAGTTCTTTCTTTAACAGCATTTTCAAGCAGTTCCTTCATCTTTTCAGCAGAGCGCTGATCTCTGATGTAGTTTACGAGAGCGGTCATTGCCTTTGCTGTACCGTCAATGGTGTTTTTATTGATAGCACAGTTGATCTCGCTTGTATTTCCGTTTCGCTCCGTTATCACAATAGAAGTGTTAACGAACGATTTTTTAGCTTGGAATGAAACGATATCATCTATCTTGATGCGGTTGAAAACGCCCTTATTAATGAAATAGAAATATTCCGTTGTAAGAGCAAAGCCGTTTTCGCCGGAGTTATCATGCAGGAAAATAGGAAGTTCATATCTTCCGACAGATATATAACTCTTGCAGGCTGCTTCATATTTGGGATAGAAAAGATTGGAAAGGGTAGGGACAAGGAAGTTTGCAGTTGAAACGTTGAATTCGTCGATCTTCTGCTTGAGGAACGAAATATATACTCTCTGTTCGTGATTTTTAAGTTCCATGATGTGTGATTCGATCATATCAAGGTACTTGTTCTTCACAGAATCATCAAGTGAAAGTGTTCTCAGACGAACGATAACATCAAGCGATTTCTTAGCGCTGAGTGCGCTGATATTTCCGATAATATCGGTAATTTCTTTTTCGGCAAGAGCGGAAATACACTCATCAATCTTAACAATGTATTTTGTTTTAAGCTCGAGAACACATCTGTATTCTTCAACCTTTGATTTAACATCAAGCAGCTGTTCCTTTGACATATTATCAATGCCGCTTGTAAGATCTTCAAGCTTTTCAATATGAAGTTCTTTTATACGGTTTTCAAGCTTTTCAATACGTTCGTTTTTCTTATCTTCACGGAATTCACCGTTTCTGATAGTATCGAGAGCATAAATTGCTTTATCGACATCAATCGTGTTGATATCTCCAATAATTGCATCAAGCTTTTCTGTTTCAAGAACAGACGCTCTTTCTAAAATTTTGGCAACGCCGCGTTCAAAGTTCTCAAGCGTAACTTCGTTATCCGCGAGCTTATCGGAAAGATCGGATTTAAACTGTTCAAGTTCGCTTTCGGACATATTCTCAACTGTTTCAAGAAGCTTGTTGTATTCTGCATTCTTGATATTGTCAACGCAAGCGTCGATTTTTGCAAAATACTCATCGCTGATAGCAACATAATCCTCGTTTTCGGCAATTTCATTTTTAAGCTTTTCAAGCTGCTCCATATCCATTTCGGAAATGCCTGCGCAAAGCTCGTCAAGCTCTTCACGGCGAAGCTCATCCTCACGCTCAGTAACCTTTTTGAGATAAACTGTTGTGATGGATTCATCGTAGGTTCCTCCGAGAAGAACATCTTTGAGTTCGTTCAGAGCGTCTTGATTCATCGAGAAAATGTACTTGCAGCGTTCAGCAAGCTCGGAATTCTTAAGCTCAGCTTCACGGCGTTCAATTCTGTCGAAGCATTTTTCTTTAAGATCGCTGTTATAGTTCTTATCGGAAGCGTTGATACGGGATTTGAGTTCGTCGAGCTGCTCCTGTTCCATACTTTCAATGCTTTCGCACATTGAAACAAGTTCTTCGTCAACAAGCGTCTGCTCACGCTGAGCAACCTTGACCATATATGGAGCGATAAGTTCATCGCTGTAGCTCTTTTCGCTAAGTACGGATTTGATGTTTTCAAGCTCTTCTTCGGTTGCAAAATCAACGTTTTCAAAGAGCTTTTCAACCTCGTGGAGATCGGAAGAGCACACGTCTGAACTCCAGTCACCGGCTATGA
>CAMJES010000132.1 GCA_946404705.1 uncultured Ruminococcus sp.
GATATCATAGCCGGTGACTGGAGTTCAGACGTGTGCTCTTCCGATCTCGCTCATCGAGGAGAGAAAATCCGTGCTGTCGTAAACGGTCACGATAAGCTTTTCAAGGCTCTGCGAAGCCGCGCAGATACGAAGCTTTTTGAAGATATCGCAAAATCTGCAAAGCTTTCCCCTTGCGGAATATCCGCTGCCCTCGCTTACTGCCTTTAGGACGGTTTTATACAGCTTTTCGTCACGCTCCTCCGAAAGCAGCCTAAGTTCCGCCGTTTCATCTGCGTCCAGCATGAACATCGGCGACATAAGCACCGAAACGAGCGGTATATCCTGCATCGGATTGTCTATCACTTTAAGCAGATTTACAAGCACCGCTATCTCACGGGATTGAAGATAGCTGACCGTTTCCTCGCACACGGCTTTTATGCCCATTTGCGCAAGCTCATCGGCGTAAAGCTGACCTCTCGCCCTGTCGCGAAGCAGTATGCAGAAATCTCGCGGTTCGCAGGGGCGCAGAACGCCCTTGTCAAATACGGTTTCAACACCGAGCATCGACTTTATCTTTGCCGCTGCCGCACGAGCCTCCGCCTGAACTGCCGAAAGAGCCTCGCCGCCCTCTTCATCATTATCATCGGGGACTGATGTGCCGCTGTCGGGAGAGAAAATTATCTCGGTCGCTCTGTCCGCTTCGGGATAAGCTGCACCGTATTCGAGCCGCTCGGCTTCGGTGTAGTCAATGCCGCCCGATTCGCGGCTCATGATATTCTCAAACACATCGTTGACAAAGTCCACAACATCGGTACTGCTTCGGAAATTGCGGTTGAGCAGAACAGCCGCGTTCGATCCCTCAAAACCCTTGAAATACGGCTCGGACGAGTCGAGGACTTCAAGAAAATTGTTCGGATTTGCAAGACGGAAACGGTAGATAGACTGCTTTACATCGCCTACGACAAAAAGATTATCTCCGCCCCTTTCCGCCGTGCCGTTGTGCGAAAGCATACGGAATATCATGTTCTGCGTGTTGTTCGCATCCTGAAATTCGTCTATCATTATAAGCTTATAATACTCGGAAAGCTCACGGGCAAGCGGAGTTTGGGTCACTCTGCCGCTTTCGTCCTTTCTGCACAAAAGCCGAACGGCAAGCTGCTCCGCATCGGAAAATCCGAGCGCGTTTTTATCGGACTTAATGCTTTCTGTCTCCTTTATAAGCTCCTTTACAATGACTGAGATACCGTCAATTACCTCTGCGTTTATGCGGTAATCATCGGCAATGCTTTCCGCAGTAAAAACGCTGTCCGAGATATCTCTCGCAAGCTTTTTATACCTGTCGCGGAAGTCCTTGACCGTATTTATCTCACCCTCTTCGGGCGAACCCTTTTCCGTTTTCGGATAGCGGCAGGTTTCAAACTTTATTTCGGGCGGCATTCTCTCGTTCCACGGCAAAGCGGTATCTTTTACACGTTCGGAAAGCGTTTCAAGCGTATCCGCTTCGCCCGATATCAGCTGCTTTGCCTTGGATTTACCGTCATCGGGAACTATCTCTGCGGCGTAATATGCAAGCGCAGCCGCACTTTTAAGCTGCCCCGAAGCATACTCCGCATACGCCTTTGCAAGAGGGTCGTTTCTCTCGTCAAAAGGCTTTTCATATCGTTCCTTTGCGCTGTCGAGAAAGTCGGTCGGGAACGGCAGCGACATTATGAATCTATACACCGAAAGGACGGTCTTTTCAAGCTCCGAATCGCCCCTTGCGCCCGAACAGGTAAAGTCGGAAAACTTTTTCATAAGCTCGGGCTGCTGACCGTAAAGCCGTTCAAACACGTTTTCAACTGCCTTTGCGGTGATAAGCTTTTCCTCGGAATCGTCAATTATCCTAAAGCCTGCGGAAACGTTGAGCGACTGAACGTTTTCCCTTATAAGGTCAAAGCAGAATGAATGAATTGTCGATATTTTCGCAGACGGGATAAGCGCCTGCTGGCTGAAAAGCCACTCGTTGTCAGGCTCGGCTTCAAGCTGCTTTGCG
Source organism: uncultured Ruminococcus sp. (assembly GCA_946404705.1). GTDB lineage: Bacteria > Bacillota > Clostridia > Oscillospirales > Ruminococcaceae > UMGS363. The sequence goes on from CAMJES010000132.1 coordinate 2,012, forward strand.
ACAGCGTCCGAAAGGCGCTGCTTCATCTGTGCAGCCGCGTCATTCGTGAACGTTACAACGATAATCTTGTCGGCAGGAACTTTGTTTTCGTTATCCGATAAGATACGCAGCAGCCTTTCGACCAAAACGGAGGTCTTTCCGCTTCCTGCCGCTGCGGAAACTATGACCGATGTATCCCTTGCTTCGATAGCTTCAAGCTGCTTGTCCGTCCATCTATTCTCAGCCATTGTTTTCTCCCTCCTCACGCATTATACCGTCCAGTTTTTCACGCATTTTATCCGCCGCGTCGGGCGCGTAATCTCTCTTTACGATGTTCGGGTAATTTCCGCATACCGAGCTGTAATCGCAGTACGAACAGGGTGAAGCGGTTCCGTTTATAAGCGGTTCAGCCTCGATCTTTCCGCCTTTTATGCCCATTGCGGTTTCTTTTAAGATATCCTCGGAATATTTCCTAAGCGCGGCAATTTGGTCTTCGGTGATAACGCTTGAATTGCTGTAAAAATCGCCGTCTTTCTTTATCCTTACGGGGATAAATGTTCCTTCAAGGCCATTTTCCATTGCGCCTGCGATATCTCTGTCGGCAAGGACTACGCCGTCCATTTTGCAGCCGCTTTTTTCGTAGGAAAGCTTGTCCTCTTCACTCGGCTCTCTGCCGAGTGTGGGAACGTTGTCCTTGGCATGCATATAAAGCACACCAGCAGGCAGAGCGGCGTGGTATTTACCCTCGTTGAGCGGCGCATCGGGGTTCGTTACCGCAAATATATACAAAAGCATTTGCATATTTATGCCGTAATAAAGGTCGGCAAGTGAGAACACCTTTGAACCCGTCTTGTAGTCGACAACGCGGACGTAGGTTATATTGTCCTTGACGAATGTGTCGATACGGTCTACCGCTCCGACAAAGCTTACGGTCGTTTTATCGGGAAGCTGCAATACGGTCGGTTTTTCATCGCTGTTTTCGGCGTAGGAAAGCGTATACTCAAAGCTTGACGGCGAAAAATCCGACTGTGAAAATTCCAGCTTCAATCTGTATATGATATCGGTGAGCGTATCGGCAAGCCGTCCGAAAGCGGCAAGGAAACGCTTGGTCTTGCCGTAGCTGCCGCCGACCTCCGCCGAGGCGTAATACTCACCGAGCTTATCTTTTACTATTGCGGAGATATCGCTGCGCTCCATTTTCACGAAGCTGTCCTTGTCATATTCCCTCAAAAATTCGCAAAGACAGTAATGCACGGCATTTCCTTTTGACGGCGCGGAAAGCTCAACGCGCTGACGGGGATAGATATTCAGTCCCTTTTTGCAGAAGTATATGAACGGGCATTTTCTGTAATCCTCAAGGCGTGAAGCGGAAAGGTTGATGTTGCCGCCGAAGATACGCTCGGCGTTTTCTCTGCGCAGCGAATGTCTGCCCTTGACGGGGTTATCGGCAAGGCGAAGCTTTTCGCGGTTCTCGGGGGAATAGTCCTCAAGCGCAGCACGAATGCTCGCAATGTCGGGGTCGTTCCTGCGGAAAGCTCGGATATACTGATAATATGCGTTCTGCTCGGTCGTGCAGAAGAACAGTATGCCGAGATCGCGTTCCGTCAGCTTTATATCCCCGAACATTCCCTCGATCTGCCTTACGGCAAAGGACGGATAAAGCGGACTTCCCGAAACGCTTGCAACGGGATATGTAACATACAGCCGCTCACGGGCAGCCGACAAAACCGAATAGGCAATAAAGCGCTCCTCCGAGTTCTTTTCGCGCAGCGAACCGCCTATTTCTATCTGAGCGGCGCGAAAACGCTCGGTGTCCTTGTCGGAAAAAAGCGGCGAGGGCTTGGGCGCAAACGGGAAAACGCCCTCGTTCGCACCGATAACGAATATCGCCTTTGGGTTGGAAAAACGCGAAGTGTGCGCGGCTGTGAAGCTGACGCTGTCGAGCGTTTTCGGCGGCGCGGAAAGCTTCATCCCCGAAACTGCGGCGTCAAAAAGCTCCGCAAATTCCGCGGCGGTTATCTCACTTCCGCCGAGCGTTCGGTAAAACGTCTGCAAAAGCTCGCAGAGCATATCCCAAAGCTGCTTTGCTTCACGGACTGCAAGCAGAGCTTCGCTGTTTTCGCCTGCGTTTTCCGCAGCTTTCGTGACGGTTTCGGCAATTTTTACCTCTTCAAGAAAATCCGAAACGGCGCGGCAGATACTATCCGCTTTTCCGTCCGAAGATTTTCTGCGCAGGCTTTCAAGCGGCATAACTACGGCTTTTCTTGCCTCCTCCGCAATTCCGTCCTTTTCATCGGCAATGCGGAACGGCTCGCTCCACATCTTCCCCTCAACGTTCCATTTATAGCAGTATTCTTCAAGTATATCAGCCTGCTCATCGTCAAGTCCCGAATAGCCCGTCTTGATATAGCGCAGTATCTCCTCGGTGGAGAAATTGCGCATCGAAGCAAGCTTAATCGCGGTTCTTATGAAAATGACCATAGCTTTATGCGAAATTCCGTCCGAAGCATCGGTATAAAGCGGAATATCCGAACGTCCGAACGCCGCTTCTATCATCGGGGCATAGCTTTCGGGATTGCGCGCTGTTACAGCGATATCCGAATACTTGTAACCCTCCTCGCGGACAAGACGGCATATCTCCGCTGCAACATAGTCCGCTTCGGCATAAGGCTCTGCGGCTTCGTACACCTTGACGGCTCTGCACTCGCCGCCAAAGTTTTCACGCTTCGAGCGGAGAATGTTTTTCCGCATAAATTCAAGCTCGGGTGCTTCAAAGCGGCGGTTCTCCGTGAGAAAAGCCTTGTTCGTCTGCACTTCCGCGTCCTTTGCTATCGCAATAAGCTTTGCGGCTGTTGTGTTGACGGTATCAAAAAGCGAAAAATTCTTCGGGAATTCGTCCTCGGTCGAAAGCGCGACCGTTACTCCCGAACAGTCGCGTATCATAACTTTGAGCAGTTCATATTCATCGGGCGTGAAGCTCTTGAACTCGTCTATGAAGAACTCCGTATCCTTGAAAAAGCCGTTCTCGGAAGCCTTTTTCGCCGCTTCGGTGAGGTCGGTTCCACTGTCCTTGAAGCCGTGCTTTTCAAGGCTGTTCATATATCCCGAATAAATAAGCGCGATATCCTTTGCTTTCGGGCGTATCGTTTCATCAAGCGCCGCAAGCTTTTCCGAAAGCTGCTCGGGGGAAACTCCTGCCGCCGAAAATGCCTTTACTATTTCAAGCGCATCTGCGACAAAGCGCGTTTTCGCAGCCTGCCTGCCGTAAAATTCAAGCGAATGTTCGCTGCGAAGCCTTGAAAGCACCTCGTACATTATAACGCTTTTTACCGTTTCATCGGCATATTTCCCCCTAAGTCCGCCATATTTTATGAATATATACTTCGCCGCGCGTGAGAAGTTGATTATCTCCATACGGTTGAAAGCTTCCATACCCATGAAATTATATAAAAGGCGGTTGTATTCGAAGTTGAATTGGTCGGGAACTATTGCATATACCTTTTTCCCATCGGAAACGGCACGGCTTATCCTTGTCATTATTTCGTATGATTTTCCCGTACCTGCTCCGCCGCATATCAAATTGAGCATTGTATTTCGCTCCTTTCGGATATTTTTATGTTTCTATACAATTATAACATATCACAGGCAGCGTTTCAAGCTTATATAAACACATCATTTACCTCCTGCCCGATTTTTGGACAGCAAAAACGCAGCTTACAGTTGCCGTAAGCTGCGTTGTCAGTTTATATTGCCGCTGTTTGCATAAGAGCGGCCTTTTTACGCTTTTTATCCTCATACATTGCCGAATCCGCACGGCGGAAAACATCGGCAAATTCCTTATCTTCGCCGTGACGGTATGCCGAAGCTCCAACGGCGATATGAACCTGACGGTAAATTTCCGCCTTGCCGTCATTGAACCTGCTCATTTCATCTTCAAGCTTTTGAAGCAGTCCGTTTATCTCGGCTTCGCTTTTGCCCTCGACAACTGCGGCAAATTCATCTCCGCCTATCCTATAACAGCATCCCTTTTCAAAAGCGACACTTATGATATCGGCTGCATTTTTTATAAGCACATCGCCCATTTCATGACCGAATGTATCGTTGACCTTTTTAAGTCCGTTCAGATCCATTACAAAGAGCGCAAAATCCGCTTTTTCATCTTTGATATTCGCCGAAAGCTCTTCGATCTTTTTATTGTATGCAAGGCTGTTGCCGATCTTTGTCAGCGAATCAATGTAAGCAAGGCTGTTGATATAATCAATATGCCTTTTAAGCGAATCCACCATTTTGGCAAGGCTTTCCGACAGGACTTCGACCTCATCGCCCGTTTTGCAGGAAAGCTCGGTTTCCAGCTTATTCTCCGCTATTTTCTGAGCCTTTTCGGTCAGTTCGAGCAAGGGACGTGTGAAGCGGTTTGTCCATAGATCGGAAGAGCGTCGTGTAGGGAAAGAGTGTAGATCTCGGTGG
>CAMJES010000133.1 GCA_946404705.1 uncultured Ruminococcus sp.
CACCGAGATCTACACTCTTTCCCTACACGACGCTCTTCCGATCTAGCAGTATGCACAGATATTTGATGAATACACTCCCGAGCAGCTTTCCGACAGGACTTATGATGATGTAATGGATATCCTCGGCAAGGCTGACTTTAACGAGCCGTCTACTATCAACATTTACGCAAAGACCTTTGAACAGAAGGACAACATTTCCGACAGAATATCCAAATATAACGATGCAGCTGACGAGGACAGTCAGATACACTACACAGACTATGTTGCACTCCTTATGTCCTCTATCACAGACATCATCAGCGGTATCTCTTACGTTCTTATCGCATTCGTTGCGATCTCGCTCGTTGTTTCTTCGATAATGATAGGTATCATCACATACATTTCCGTACTCGAAAGAACAAGAGAGATCGGTATTCTCCGTGCAATCGGCGCGTCAAAGCATGACGTTTCGACCGTATTCAACGCAGAAACTCTGCTTGTCGGCTTGACATCGGGACTTATCGGCGTAGGCGTTTCCGCACTTGCAACAATTCCGATAAACGCAATTATTTACCACCTTACAAATATTGAAGGACTTAAAGCAGTTCTGCCCGTTCCTGCGGCAGCTATCCTCGTTGCTATAAGCATGATACTCACGCTCATAGCAGGACTTATCCCGTCAAGAGTTGCTTCCAAGAAAGACCCTGTTGAAGCGCTCCGAACCGAATAAAGACTATATTACAAATCCGCTTTTGATACGATGTATCGGAAGTGGATTTTTTAAGTTTGAAGTGTGGAGTGTGGAATTAAGGTGTATGCTTCGCAGACTTTTTTATTAGCTTGACTTAATTTTTGTAATGAGATATAATGGAATAAATTGAGTGGGTGAACTATTCGACAAATCGGAATTTGTATCAATGTCTAATTTGTAGGGGCGGATTCTATATCCGCCCGATTCACGGAATATCGTTACACGGGCGGATATAGAATCCGCTCCTACAATTTGCGACAAATTCCAATTTATCGAGCAGAAAATATTTCAACTTTCCACTTTCCAAATTTCACATTCGAAAACTCCACACTCCAAACTCTCAATCTATATTTGTAATTATATATATTCACAAAAAATTAATATATATTGTTTGGTTTTGTGATATAATTATGTGGGAAATTTTTTGCGCTTTTGGGCGCAGACTCAATAAATTCACTTTAAAAGGAGTTTTTTACAATGAATAAGGCATTAAGAAAAGCTGTTATCGCAGGAAACTGGAAAATGAACAAGACCCGTCCCGAAGCTAAGGAGCTTCTTGAAGCTATCAAGCCCCTCGTTGCTGACGCTGCAGGCAAGGTTGAAGTTATCGCTTGCGTTCCTTACACAAATCTTGAAACTGCTGTTGCAACTACTGCAGGCTCAAACGTTAAGGTTGGCGCAGAGAACGTTCACTTTGAAAAGAGCGGCGCTTTCACAGGCGAGATTTCCGCTGATATGCTTGTTGAAGTTGGCGTTGAATATGTTGTTCTCGGTCACTCCGAGCGCCGTCAGTATTTCGGCGAAACAGACGAAACAGTAAACAAGCGCACAAAGGCTGCTCTTGCTGCAGGTCTTAAGCCTATCGTATGCGTTGGCGAGCTTCTTTGGGAAAGAGAATGCAATATCACAGAGGAAGTTATCGCTCGTCAGATCAAGCTTGACCTTTTCGGCATTTCCGCTGAAGATATGAAGAAAACTATCATCGCTTACGAGCCTGTTTGGGCTATCGGCACAGGCAAGACTGCTACCGCTGATCAGGCTGAGGAGGTTTGCGCATTTATCCGTGCAACACTTGCAAAGCTTTACGGCGCAGAGGTTGCTGACGCAGTTACTATCCAGTACGGCGGTTCAATGAACGCAGGCAACGCTGCTGAGCTTCTTTCCAAGCCCAACGTTGACGGCGGTCTTATCGGCGGCGCTTCACTCAAGGCTGCTGATTTCAACACTATCGTACAGGCTGCTGTAAACGGCTAAGCATCAGAATAAAACACAGGAGAGAGCATAAAATGAAAGCGGCAAAAAAATCCAGCGCAAAACGGACGTTGATCGTGCTTATATGCACATTGGCAGTCCTTTTCGCAGGATTTTTCACCACCGACCTTATCCGCGCCAAGCGGTACAAGCTCCCTCCTGTTTTCTGTATCTGCATTATTGACTATGAAAACGGAAGCAAGGATTATTACGGTTTAGGCTACAAGGTCTGGGAGGACTACGACACGTTCGACCGCACGACCGACTACTATGTCGGCTTTTGGCTTATCCCGAAATTCTTCTGCTTATGAATTATTGGAAGGAATGATAATTATGGCAAAAAAAACAACCGCACTTATCATTATGGACGGTTTTGGCGTTAACAAGGACAGCTACGGCAACGCTATCGCAGCTGCAAAGAAGCCTAACCTTGACAGATACTTTGCAGAATGGCCGAACACAACTATCGGCGCAAGCGGAATGTGTGTAGGTCTTCCCGACGGTCAGATGGGCAACTCCGAGGTCGGACACACAAACATGGGCGCAGGCAGAATTGTTTATCAGGAACTTACAAGAATTACAAAGTCCATTGATGACGGCGATTTCTTCAAGAACGAAGCTCTTAACGAAGCTGTTGACAACTGCAAAAAAAACAACAGCGCTCTCCACATTTTCGGACTTCTCTCCAACGGCGGCGTTCACTCACACAACACTCACCTTTACGGTCTTTTGAAGCTTGCAAAGCAGGCAGGACTTGAAAAGGTATATGTACACGGTATTCTTGACGGCCGTGACGTTCCCCCTACAAGCGGCAAGGACTTCGTTGCAGAGCTTCAGGACAAGATGAACGAGATCGGCGTCGGCAAGATCGCAAGCCTTTCCGGACGTTACTATGCAATGGACAGAGATAACAACTGGGACAGAGTTGAAAAGGCTTATGCCGCTTTCGTTTACGGCGAAGGCAATCAGGCTGATGACGCTGTTGCTGCAGTTGAAAAGTCATACGCTGACAATGTTACAGATGAATTCGTTATCCCTACCGTTATCAGCGGAACAGAGCGCATCAAGGCTAACGACAGCATTATCTTCTTCAACTTCCGCCCCGACAGAGCGCGTGAGATCACAAGAACCTTTGTTGACCCCGATTTCAAGGGTTTCGAGAGAAGAAACGGCATGATGCCCGTAACTTATGTTTGCTTCACACAGTATGACGCAACAATGCCTAACGTTAAGATCGCATTCAAGCCGCAGTCGCTCAACAATACACTCGGTCAGTATATCTCCGAGCAGGGCTTGAAGCAGCTTCGTATTGCAGAAACCGAGAAATACGCTCACGTTACATTCTTCTTTAACGGCGGCGTTGAAAAGCAGTATGAGGGCGAGGACAGAATTCTTGTTAATTCACCTAAGGTTGCGACTTACGACCTCCAGCCCGAGATGAGCGCATACGAGGTTACTGACAAGGTAGTCGAAGCTATCAACGCTGAAAAGTATGATGTTATCATCCTCAACTTCGCTAACTGCGATATGGTAGGACATACGGGCGTTTTTGACGCAGCTGTAAAGGCTGTTGAAGCTGTTGATACCTGCGTGGGCAGAACTGTTGACGCTATCCTTGCTCACGGCGGCACAGCACTTATCACCGCAGACCACGGCAACGCCGACAAGATGTATGAACCGGACGGCTCACCGTTCACCGCTCATACAACGAACGTTGTTCCGCTTATAATTGCAGGTCAGAAGGGTGAGCTTCGTGAAGGCGGCGTTCTTGCAGACCTCGCTCCCACAATGCTCAAGATAATGGGAATTCCCCAGCCCGAGGAAATGACAGGCAAGTCCATTCTTCTTTAAGAAAAATTTTCAATGATATAATTCAAGCGCAGTCTGCGGTAATTGCGGCTGCGCTTAATTTGTAGGTATAAGGTGGTGAAGCTTTTGCCGAACGGTTTAAAGGAAAAAGAAAAGGAAAAAAAGCAGAAGCTGAAACAGCTTGAAGCGGAAATAAAGGAAATGAAGCGCGACCATAAGGAAACCTTTGAAGCAATGACCTATCCGTCACTAAGCTATGTGAAGCCGACAAGACAGCAGATGATTTGCGCTGCCGCAGGAGTGTTCATTATGGCGGCTGCAGGTGTGTGGCTGTATTTCAATGCGCCCGAGTTTGACCGTTATGCCGTTTTTCGCTTGGGAAGCTTGCGTTTTACAAGGAGCATTTTTTTCCTGCCGCTTGTGATATCATCACTTATGCTCATATTCGGCAAATGGAAAAAGGCCATACTGTTTTCGTTAATTCCTGATGCAGCAGTTGCAGTTATAGGCGTTGCCGTATCAATGAAAACGGAGCTGCTTAAGCTTCCGATGTGGGTTTATGTCGTTATGTATTGCCTAATTTTCATCGGAACGGCACTTTTTATAGGAGCATTGCTCTGTTATCGGATACATAAAGAGAGAATCAATAAGGAAAAGGAATAACCGCTGCACCTTCGTACAGCGGTTATTTGAATTTTAATTATTCTTTTCGGAATATTCCTTTGAAGCGCGGATAAAGTCTGCGAAAAGCTTCTGCGGTTTATTCGGACGAGATTTGAACTCGGGGTGGAACTGAACGCCCACAAACCACGGGTGATCCTTTACTTCAACTATCTCAACAAGGCGCTCATCGGGCGACTGACCTGCGATAACAAGTCCTGCTTCGGTGAGCTTGGAGCGGAATGCATTATTGAACTCCCATCTGTGGCGGTGGCGCTCATAGATAAGCGGTTCGCCGTATACTCTTTCACAGGTCGTTCCGCTTGTGAGCTTACACGGATAAAGTCCGAGTCGCATTGTGCCGCCCTTTTCGGTGACGTCCTTCTGGTCTTCCATAATATCGATAACTGGATAAGGCGTATCTCCGAACTCGGTCGAATTTGCACCCGAAAGTCCGAGGACATTTCTTGCATACTCGATAACTGCCATCTGCATACCGAGGCAGATTCCGAACAGCGGAACCTTATTTTCACGGGCATAGCGGATAGATTCTATCATACCCTCGATTCCGCGGTCGCCGAAGCCGCCCGGAACGATGATACCGTCACACTTGGAAAGCATTTCGTCTGCATTTTCTCTTGTGACTTCCTCGGAATTTATCCACTCGATATTGATATTTACATCATTTACGATACCGCCGTGGCGGAGAGCTTCCGCAACGGAAAGATATGCGTCATGGAGAACGACATACTTGCCGACAAGTCCGATAGTAACGGTTTTATTTGCATTCTTTGCGCGGTTGACCATTTCTGTCCACTCGGTAAGGTCGGGTTTCTTGCAGGGCAGACCGAGGTGGTGGCAAACACTGTCTGCGAGTCCCTCTTTTTCAAGCCAGAGCGGAACTTCATAGAGCGAAGGCGCTGTGAGGTTCTGGATAACGTCCTCTGCACGGACATTACAGAAAAGTGCGATCTTCTTGCGCATATCCTCGGGAATTTCCTTTTCGGAACGGCATACTATGATGTTAGGCTGTATACCGATAGAAAGCAGTTCCTTTGTGGAATGCTGTGTAGGCTTTGACTTAAGCTCCTCCGAGCCTGCGATATACGGAACGAGGGTAACGTGAATGAACACGGCATTCTCGCGGCCGACTTCGGTAACGACCTGACGGATAGCTTCAAGGAACGGAGTTGACTCGATATCTCCGACTGTACCGCCGATTTCGGTGATAACGATATCGGTATCCTTTTCTTTTCCGACGCGGTAAACTCTTTCCTTTATTTCATTTGTGATATGCGGAATTACCTGAACCGTTCCGCCGAGATAATCGCCGCGGCGCTCCTTGTTGAGGACTGTCCAGTATATCTTACCCGTGGTGACATTTGAATTCACCGAGAGGTTCTCGTCAATGAAACGCTCGTAGTGACCGAGGTCAAGGTCGGTTTCTGCACCGTCATCGGTAACGAAAACTTCACCGTGCTGATACGGCGACATTGTACCCGGATCAAGATTTATATAAGGGTCAAATTTCTGAATTGTAACGCGGTAGCCTCTTTCTTTCAGCAGACGTCCGAGCGATGCGGCGGTAATTCCCTTTCCAAGCCCCGAAACAACACCGCCTGTAACGAATATGTACTTAATCGGCATAATTTTTACGTTCCTTTCTTACAAATAAACATATTACTTTTATTATACCTTTTTTTATTGAAAAATGCAAGCATATTTTCAATATTCGGCATATTTTTTATATATGTACAGCTTGCAAAGAAAGCATAAGTACATTTTATGTAATCTGCCCTATCGGTATATGTTCCGACAGAGCATAATATCATTTTTCCTTTGACTTGAAACAGCAGGCAACGAGA
>CAMJES010000134.1 GCA_946404705.1 uncultured Ruminococcus sp.
CGCTGCCCATCCAAGTGGATTCCTGCTGACCCGAGATGATATTGTTTTTATATGTATTGCAGATATACTCATAAAGCGCCTTCGCTTCCTTGGTGGCATCGGGATTGGAAAGCTTCGGCTTGCTGTCCGAATTTGCCGATGCTTCCTTGGTGGCAGCAGTAGTTTTTGCGGTGGTTTCTTTTGTTGTGACGGTAGTTTTGGCTGTTGTTTCTTTTGTTGCAACGGTTTTTTTGGCTGTTGTTTCCTTTGTTGTAACGGTTGTTTGGGCTGTTGTTTCTTTTGTTGTGACAGCAGTTGTTGCAGCTGTTGCTTCGGGGGACGCCGCAGTTTCGGCAGCAGCCTGAACGGTAACGGTCACTTCCTCCGCTGTTTCTGATGCTGATACTGTTGTTTCTTCCGTCACAGCAGTCGTTGTTGTTGACGCTTCGGTTTCGGATAAGGATAACGTTGTTTCCTCCGATGTTTCCAATGTTGCGGAAGAAACCGCCGAAGAGGGTTCCGTAACTGTCGGCGAAGCAATTTCCTTGTTGCCGCAGGCAGTTATATTAAGCGCAAGAACCGAAATACAAATAATTGATAATAATCTTTTTTTCATTTTACTTTTCCCTCACATATTCCATAATATCATCGTATATCGCACGATAGCCGTCCTCGTTTATGTGCATACCCTCAATGGTGAACTCCGCTCTAAGCCTGCCCTGTTCGTCTTTGAGATTTCTGTTGATGTCAATGTAACGCTGACCATGCTTTTCGGCAAGCTTTTTTACCTCTGCATTGGCGGCGGTTATCTTCTCGTTTGTGCGTATCTTCAGGCACTCCTTCATTTCCTCGGACGCCGCTTCATAATTTACGGGATAATACGCCATAAGATATATTTTTACATTGGGAACTATTTTTTCTATCTCAGATATGATCTTATCGTAGTTGCTCATCAGATCGCTTATCGGAATGCTTGACCAGCTCAGATCATTCGTACCTATATTGATAAAAACCTTGGAAGGCTGCAGATCGGCCGCGCACACATCTATGACTTCAAGAAGCTCATGCGAGAGAAATCCGCCAACTCCGCGGTTGTATATCACGGTGTCGTCCCCATGCTCTTTAAGCAGCTTGTTTATCGGAAACATCTCCATAAGCGACGAACCCGTAAAAACCGTCTGACCTTTCTTGGCGGTAATATTTTCCTCTCTGTAACGCTCAACTTTTATTTCCTTGTCGTTCATTTTTATACACCTCCGTATTGAAAATCTATTGTTTATATAATATAATCAATATAATAATACATAACTTGAAAATTATATGCAAGGGGATATTATATGGAGCTTTAGCAGATAAAATATTTCCGCATTATTGCCGAAACCGAGAATATTTCAAAGGCGGTCCAACAGCTTTTCATTGCCCAGCCGTCACTCAGTCAGACATTAAATCGTCTTGAAGACGAGCTTGGCGTTCCTCTTTTTGACAGAAAAGGCAAAAGATAACTCTCAACAAGGCAGGCAGGATATTTCTGAAATACTGTGATGAAATAACTGCTTCAATTGAAAATGCACATCTTGAACTTGCGGAGCTGAAAGGCTCGGAAACAACGGATGTAAATATCGAGGTGCGTTCCGCTTCGCTGCTTATCCCAAATATTATCAAGAAAATAAGGGAAAAGGACAAATGCATCATGCCGCATATTTTCCAAAGCAGCTGCAATGACAGCGATCTGAAAATATATTCGGATATATCCGAGAAAAGCGGTTTATCAGAGCTTCTTATAAGGGAACCGATGGGTATTGTGATACCCGAAACTCACCCTCTTGCCGAAAAGTCCGAGATTTTCTGCAAGGATATTGAACAGTATTCATTTATAAGCCTAAGCACCGAATGCAGTCTATATAAAATTATATCACATTTTTGAGAAAATGCAAATATCGCGCCAAATATCACGACCTATGTCGATTCTCCCACATTAATGCGAGAACTGTTGAAAATGGATCTCGGCGCGGCATTTGTTCCGAGATATACATGGTCAGATTTTTTCTGCGACGGACTGGTATTCAGATATATTTCCGATATGCCGATGGAGCGTTTTGTGCATCTTTCGGCTGACAACAATAAATTTGAATCGGAAGCGGTAAAAAAATGCCGCGATACAATTATAGAGTATTTTAAAGCATACGCTCGGAAACTCCAATAACAACGTGATTTAAGCTACGTTGTAAATTTTTTCTATGCTATTATGATACCACCATATTTATATTTCGTGAAATATTCAATTTAAATATCTATATAGATTTCAAGCTATAACGCTTTTATTTTTCACATAGAAAAATCCGAAGTGCATTTTGGAATACGCTGTTTTTAGCGAAGTTTTTTATCGCTTTGACAGCGTTTTCTTAATGCAATTCGGATAAATCATCAGGAATTATATGCAATTCTGATTATATCATCAATATTTGCTTCTTCAAGGCGGATATCCTTTATTTTCGCCTGCTTGCCGATATCGCTCATAAGCTCGGCGGCGGTTATTTCGTCCTTGCGGAAGCGGTATGTGGTCTGTGCGCCCTCGGACTTGATTATTTCCGCTTTCGGGTGCGGAATTTCCTGCTCGTTGTAAAACTCGACAATAAGCTGACGGTACGGCGCAATGCGTTCCGCAATATCGTCAAGAGAACCGTCCTCAACGATAACGCCGTTGTTTATGATGATGATACGCTTGCAAAGCTCTTGAATGTCACCGAGGTCGTGGGTCGTGAGAATGACCGTTGTCTGACGTTCTGCGTTTATCTCCTTGATAAAGCGGCGAATTGCGTGTTTAGCGTCAACGTCAAGCCCGATAGTCGGCTCGTCAAGGAAAAGCACATCGGGAGAATGGAGCATTGCCGCCGCAAGGTCGCCTCTCATGCGCTGACCGAGGGAAAGCTGACGAACGGGCGTATCAATAATACTGCCGATGTTCAATATATCGTCCATCATTTTCATATTGCGGTCAAACGTTTCATCGTCCACGTTATATATGCGGCGCAAAAGCTCAAAGCTTTCGCCAAGACGCAGATCCCAGTAAAGCTGTGTGCGCTGACCGAACACAACGCCAAGCTGTTTTACAACGGATTTTCTGTCCTTTTCGGGAGAAATGCCGTTGATAAGTATCTCGCCCGAGGTCGGTGAAAGAATTCCCGACATCATTTTAACGGTGGTGCTTTTTCCTGCGCCGTTAGGGCCGATGTAGCCTACAATTTCGCCCTTTTCAATGGAAAAGCTTATGTCGTTAACGGCGGTGACGATCTTTTTCTCCGCCTTGAAAAGTCCCTTAACGGCACCTTTCAGTCCTTTTTCTTTTTTTACAGTCTTGAATTGTTTAACAAGATGATTTACTTCTATAACAGGCATATTATGTCCTCCTTATTTGCTGTATTTGTCACGAACCTGCGCTTTCATACTGTGTGAAGCCTGCGCGGAATACACGGCAGGAAATCGCAAAAAGCAGGATACCTATTGCCAATGTAATGAACGGCAGACCATAAGGCAGGGTTATCAATGAATCCTTACCGAGAAACTCCGTTGAAGGGTAAAAGCATACCCAGCTGACGGGCAGTACAAATGTGAAAATTATCTGCACAACTCTCGGGTACATTGTGAGCGGATACATATTCGTTCGGTTGAAGATCTCCTGCATAAAACCTGAAATATGCATCGGACTTTTGCTCCAAAACGTGAGCGAACCGAGTATAAGGTATATTCCGCCGCGGAGCAGAGTCGCGCCGATAACTGTGCATATCATACACAAGGTATTGTATAACGTCCAGCGAAAATCCACCGCGTAACAGCCGTATATGAAAAGAATGATACCGGGGATAAGGTCGGTTATGCCGAAGATGTTAAGCTCGCCGAGAAGAAACTGGAACAATGTTCCCATCGGGCGCAAGCGCAGTCTGTCAAGCTCTCCGTGGATTATCTGATAGCCCATCCACCAAGTTTTGGAGAAGAAAATAACGGACAGTCCGTGGCTCAAAATTGATACGCCGTAGAGGAACGCAAGCTGTTTGTAGTCCCAGCCTGCAAGGTCGTTGAACTCCATTACAACGAAGCGTATCGTTGCAAAGGCAACAAGAAATTGAATCGGGTTTGATATTAACCAGCCGATGAACGCCGCAGGATATTCGAAGCAGGACTGCACCGACAGCCTTGCCGAAAGCAGCGCTACCGACAGATAATGCCGCAGTTTTTTCATCATATCAGCCTCCTTGTACAAGCACACGCTTTTCGATGCGCTTCTGCGCAATGATCACTATGACCGTAAGCGCCGCAAGCCAAAGTGCCTGAACGGCTAAGGCGCGTATGCTCTCACTTATGCTGTATTTGCCGATGTAAATTCCGAGCGGCGTCTGGAACATATACACAAATGGCAGGCAGTTCACCGCCGTACGCAGCCACGCAGGAAAAAACCATATAGGTATCATTGCGCCCGAGAGCATATTGACAAAATGGTATTTTACCGAGAAAGCAGGGCCGAGGTCAATTGCCGTGAACGCTATCATGGCAAACAGCGCGGAGAATGTCCAGTTTATGCCGTAGCCCAAAACAAAGCTCGGGATAAACAGCAGAAAATGCTGTGCCGAAGCAGGCACGGGAAGACCGAATATCAACAGCGCCACAATAAAAATGGGCAAAGTGCTGCGGAAAAAACATATCGCAAGATTGCCCATATCCTCCGCAAGATACATTCCGAAAAGGTTCACGGGCTTTATCATATCCGTTGCGATGCTTCCGCTTTTTACTGCGTCGGAAATTCTGTCCTCAACGCCCATATAGTACATCGAACCCATTATAGCGGATATGACGGTGTAGGTTATCATTGAATTGCCCGAAACGCCATGCGCAACTTCCGTACCACCGTATGCAGCCTTCCAGAAAAAGCCTACCGAAAGCATTATAAGCGCCTGCATTATGGTGTAGGTCAGAACCTCCATTCGGTATGCAAGCATAGTCTGCATACGCAGTTTTGCGATATAAAGATACGTTTTCATTAAATTCCCCCTTAAAAACACAAAAAGCCGCCGGAAAAAGCTCCGACGGCATTTCGACAGTATTACAAGCGCAAAATCTCAGCGCGTAATTTCCCCGAAAGGACAGGCTTCTCTTTTTCCGTATAAAAATCTGACTGCTGAATTATTTATAAATCTCATTATGAAGCCTCCTTTCAAAAAAATCGTATGTGCATTATAACATAGAAATATTTTCTTGTCAATACCCAATATTGTGTGATTAGTGTTAATTTATATTGTAAATAATGTTAACAGGTGTATATTTCGGTATCTGTCAAGCGACCGCAGACAGGCTTGCCGCCTTTCAAGTGAGCTTGATAACATAGCTTTTTTATACCAATAAACGTCAAACGTGCATTTTAAGCAAAGAAAACCCCCCGAAAACGCTGGTTTCTCGAGGGTTTGGAATAACTGATTGTTATCTCTTTGAGTCTGTCTGTGCAAAATACACAGTTTCTTGTAATATGCCGAAAAGTGCGATTTATAGGTACTTTGCAGGCATAATAAAGAGATAGACAAAAATCGGATTTCAATGCTTTTCAAACCAATTTTGTAACTTTAAAGACCAAATAAAGACCAGAAATCCACTTGGTACACTCCCATATTATCTGCTCTTTATTTTGAAAGTTCAGAAGTCCTGAATGTATTATAGCCTTCATAATAGTAGCTATGGTCGATACCCTTCATAAAGAGTTATCTGTCATTGATATTACCGACCGGAGCTTTTTTCAGGGTAAGCGTCAAACAGCATTTATACATGATATGCTTTGCCTGAATGTTTTCTTCATACGTAATAAAAATTCAATAACGCCAGCCATAAGGTTGTTGCCCATACGGAACAGAAGTTTTTTATATACTCGAGTCATTATTGTGCATTGCTCAAAAACGCATATTCTACGTCATTTCAAGCAATCATCCCAATTAATTTAATCACTGATTTTTACTCAATTATTCTTATGATTTTTTACTCTTTCTCGTATTTGGGAGACAAATGGGAGACAAAATCTCCAATTAAAATATGCGAAGAGATCTTTTAGTTTTTGAGCATTAAAGCATAATTGCAATGCGTATCGCCTATCAATTTAACTGCAAATTATTGACAGTAGACAGTAGACGGTAAGAATACATAGATTAAAAAGCCGTTCAAAAGCCTATATATTCTCCTCCCCAATACAAACTATGCTTAAGAATCACACGCCAAATAACTCTGGCACAGATTAAGTTCCTAGATCGGAAGAGCGTCGTGTAGGGAAAGAGTGTAGATCTCGGTGG
>CAMJES010000135.1 GCA_946404705.1 uncultured Ruminococcus sp.
GTGATCTCTCCTTTTTAATGTGTATACATTATAGCATATATAGCCACTTTTTTCAATAGGCAATTTTAAATATATGTAAATTTTGGGTTTATTGTCTACTGTAATATCAGATTTGGTTGACAATGATGTTTTGGTAAGCTATAATAATCATTGTAAACTAAATTTAGCTTGGATAGTTGACAATTGTCAACGGGATTAAAGGAGGTAAAAAGCTTATGTCAGAAATTACAGAAACAACGAATGCGGAAATCAAGAAAAGCCGTTTCAGTACAAAGGAACTTGTATTTACGGCGCTTATGGCGGTAATTATCGCTGTTTGTTCATGGATATCTATCCCTGCGACCGTTCCGTTTACGCTCCAGACGTTCGGCGTATTTATGGCAGTCGGACTTTTGGGCGGGAAAAAGGGAACGCTTGCTATCCTCGTCTATATTCTTCTCGGAGCTGTCGGAGTACCTGTTTTTGCAGGCTTCAGCGGCGGTATCGGAATACTTTTCGGAACTACCGGAGGATACATAGTCGGATTCCTGCTTTCGGGACTTGTATACTGGGGTGTAACAAAAGCGTTAGGTGAACAGCTTGTTTCGGTAATTATTGCAATGGTTCTCGGACTTATCGTTTGTTACGCTTTCGGAACGATTTGGTTTATGGTGGTTTATGCAAGAAATGTCGAGTCTATCGGACTTGTGACGGCTCTCGGCTGGTGTGTTTTCCCGTTCATCATACCGGACGCAATAAAGATCGCACTTGCAATACTGCTTACAAAGCAACTGAAAAAATATGTCTAAATATAATATCAGAGCGCATCACGGACTTTGCATAAGCTTTTTTGAAGGCAAGGGTTACAGCGAGGATTTTACGGCAAATATGGAGAAAATGATTGCGCTGCTTGAAGAAGATCCAAATGTAAAAATAATTGATCATACCGATGAAATATGCAAAGCTTGTCCGCATGACTGCGGCGGCGTATGCGAATCGTCCGAAAAAGTAAGAGAATACGACAATGCTGTTATGAAGCTTTGTTGTATCGAAAGCGGAGCGGAAATGTCATGGAATGAATTTCGTCGGCTTGTTTACGAAAATATAATTGCGGAAAACAAGCTTGCCGATGTTTGCGGAGATTGTCAATGGTATAGTATATGCGGCAGAAAATCAAAGTTGTGCCGATAATTTTGAAGGATCGACTTTTGCACAAAAATTCAGTTTGTCCTGCGTTTTAAATCATTGACACATTTGTATGTATATGGTATAATAAGGCATTATCGCATTAGTTTTTTTAGGCGGTAATGCCTTATTTTTATCCTCTGTATTTTGCGGAGGAGTTTTTGGGGAGAATGATTATGAAGTATACAAATCCGATTATTAAAGGTTTTTATCCCGACCCATCCGTCTGCGCCGCAAACGGAAAATATTATCTTGTTTCAAGTTCATTCCAGTATTTTCCCGGAGTTCCGCTTTTTGAAAGTGACGATCTTGTCAACTGGAAGCAGATAGGACACGTTTTAACGCGTAAAAGTCAGGTAATGCTTGATAAGATCAACAGCTCGGGCGGCGTTTTCGCACCTACGATAAGATATAACAACGGCAGATTTTATATGGTCACGACAAACGACACAACTCATCAGAATTTTTATGTTTACACCGATGATATTTACGGCGAATGGTCTGAACCGATATATGTTGACCAGTCGGGAATTGACCCGTCACTTCTGTTTGATGATGACGGTAAGGTTTATTTCCTCAGCAACGGACAGGACGATGAGGGTGAGGGCGGAGTTATTCAATGTGAAATCGACATTACAAGCGGAAAGAAACTCTCTCCGAGCAAATGTATATGGAAAGGCTCGGGCGGACGTTATCTTGAAAGTCCGCATATGTACAAAATCGGCGGCGAATATTACCTTATGGCAGCCGAAGGCGGTACCGAATACGGTCATATGGTCACATATTCGCGTTCAAAATCTGTTTGGGGAAAATTCGAGAATTATGCACACAATCCGGTGCTTACAAACAGAAATAAAGCTCCGTTCATTATTCAGGGCATAGGCCACGGCGACCTTATCTGCGATAAAAGCGGAAACTGGCATATTTTGACGCTTGGTTTCAGACAGATACATATCTGGCAGCCGTATCATCACCTTGGCCGCGAGGTATTTTTAACCCCTGTCAGCTTTGGGGAGGACGGTTGGTTTACCGCAGGCGATGACGGAACGACAGGCTTTGAATATGAAATGGACGGCAATTTCGCACAAGCCGAAAAGAAGCTTTATACCTTTGAAAATACCGACTGGAAAATCGACTGGTGTTATCTTCGTCACCCGAATTTTGATAATTACGAGCTTTCTGAAAAGGCTGTGCTTAAAGGCACAGATGTAACTCTTGACGAGGTCGATTCCCCGACATTTATTGCACTTCGTCAGCGCGATTTCGATATGAATTACAGCGTTGATGTCAGCATTGATAAAGGCGAAGCAGGCGTTTCGGTCTATATGTGCGAAAACGAGCATTACGACGCTGCGATAAGAGCCTCCAAAGACGGCTTTGAGGCTGTTTTGAAGCTTAACATCGGCGGAATAAAGCATATACAGACAACAGTTCCTATCTCCGGTTGCTCTGCAAAGCTTGAAATAGTATCGGACAGCGTTTTCTATAACTTCTTTGTGAATGATAACGGCGAGCGCATTTATCTCGGCGGCGGTCAGTCTAAATATCTTTCAAGCGAGGTTTCAGGCGGTTTTACGGGCGTTGTGATCGGACTTTATGCGATAGGCGGAAATACCGCAGAGTTTACAGATCTTGAGGTAAAATATTAAGGCAGTATAGTATAAATATGATTGGGTATTTTGCTGCATTGCTTTTAAACGGAGGGAAAATTTATGAATAATAATTTGCTAACCGCTCCTATGGGGTGGAACAGCTGGGATTGCTACGGCGCGGCTGTTGATGAAGAAACAGTCCGCAGAAATGCTGAATTTATGGCAAAAAATCTTAAACAGTATGGCTGGGAATACATTGTAGTCGATATTCAATGGAGCAATCCGACTGCACCCAATCACGAATACCAACCTTTCACCGAGCTTTGCATGGACGAGTTTTCGCGACTTGTCCCTGCGGAAAACCGTTTTCCGTCATCAAAAGGCGACAAGGGCTTTGCTCCTCTTGCGGAGTATGTTCATTCTCTCGGACTTAAGTTCGGAATCCACATTATGAGAGGTATTCCGCGGCAGGCTGTTCATCGCAATACAGCTCTAAAAGGTACGGACAGAACCGCCCGTGAAATTGCAAAAACAGACAGTATTTGTCATTGGAATACAGATATGTACGGCGTTGATCCGCAAAAAGAGGGTGCAAAAGCATATTATGACAGCTTGTTTGCATTGTATGCGGAATGGGGAGTTGACTTTGTAAAGGTCGACGATATTGCCCGTGAGCTTCCGCATGAGGAAGCCGAGCTTGTTATGCTTTCGGAGTCGCTGCGCAGCTGCGGAAGAGATATGATACTCAGCCTTTCGCCGGGGCCTGCGCTTATCGAAAAAGCTGAACTTTACAAGCAGACTGCAAATATGTGGCGCATAACAGACGATTTCTGGGATAAATGGGAACTGTTGTACGCAATGTTTGAACGTACCGAAAAATGGTGTATCCATAGCGGTGCAGGTCATTGGCCCGACGCTGATATGCTGCCGATAGGCCCGATACTTCAGGACTATGATAAGTCCATACGCACGAAGTTCACAAAACCCGAACAGATAACAATGATGACCTTATGGAGCATCTTCCGTTCGCCGCTTATCATCGGCGGAGAAATGACCGGATTTGACGATTTCACAATGAGTCTGCTTACAAATTCGGATATAATTGCAATGCATCATAATTCACGCCACTCGCGCCCTGTTTACCGCAGATTTGAGGACGGAAACGAGTATATCCTTTGGACTTCCGTAAGTTCGGAGGGCGGATACTATGCAGCAATTTTCAACGCAGGGGATAATGACGGTGAAACGGAAATTGACCTTGAAGCTGCCGAGATCTACGGCAATGTCTGCGGAAAAGAACTTTGGAGCGGTGAAAGCGTAAACGGAAACGGCAGTATCAAGGTTTCGCTTGAAAAGCACGGAGCAAAGGCTTTTTATTTATACAAAGCATAAAACATCAGTTAAAATAATACAATAGGGTATTGAAAACCTCCGCGTTTTATTGTAAAATTAAAACAATAAAATATCGGAGGTTTTATTATGCCAAATCCTTATCTTCCTGCATGGGAATACATTCCCGATGGCGAGCCTCGTGTTTTCGGGGACAGAATCTATGTTTACGGTTCACACGATACTGCCGGTTCGGATAATTTCTGCGATTATGTTTTGAAATGTTGGAGCGCACCGCTTGACGACCCGAACAACTGGATTTGCCACGGTGATATTTTCCGTGTCCGTGATACAAGGGATCACCCTTCGGACATTGCTGACAGCGGCACGGAAAAACGCCTTTTTGCTCCCGATGTTATCGAGAAAGACGGAAAATACTATTTGTATGCTTACATTGTAAACAGAAAAGGCTGTGTTGGCGTGAGCGACCGCCCCGAGGGGCCGTTCAAGCATCTTTCCGACTATAAATACACGGTTTCGGACGAGATATGCTGCAACGGTTGGTTCATTGACCCGTCAGTTTTTGTGGATGATGATGGAAAGGTTTATATTTACTGCGGTTTTGAACGTTCATTCCTTGCCGAAGTTAACGGCGAGAATATGTATGAGGTTTCGAATGCAGTTGAGCATTTTATACCATGTGAGATAACGAATGAGGGCGGATTTGACGAAGAGGATAAGCTTTTTTATGAAGCTGCTTCAATGCGCAAGATCGGGAACACTTATTATATGATATATTCGCCGAAGCGCGGAAGCAGGCTTGCTTATGCAACAGCCGATTCACCTGTCGGGCCGTTCACATATCGCGGATATATCGTTGACAACGGAGTTGATTATCCCGGCGGAAACAATCACGGTTCAATAGCCTGCATAAAAGGTCAATGGTATGTTTTTTATCACCGTATGACAAACAATACGATAATGTCGCGCAGGGGTTGCGTTGAAAGAATAGAGATACTTCCCGACGGTTCGATACCGACAGTTGAAATGACCTCGCTCGGCTTTGAAGAGTCGCTTTCACCGTACAGAATAACAGCGGCAGACCTTGCCTGCGTTTTAAAAGGCGGAGCTTTCATTACTGAAAGAAATGTTTTTGAACGTGTTGTAACAAACATAACGGATGGAACGGTCATTGGCTATAAATATTTCGATTTCGGAGATGATTTTGGCAGCAAAACAATGGATTTTAACATGAAAATAAACGGTTTCGGCTGCGATTGCAGGGTACATATTCTGATTGACAGAGAAGACGGTGAGGAGATAGGTTTTGCAGATGTCGGAAGGGACTGCGGAGTGATTTCCGCGGCTGTAAAAGTTGTCAGCGGCAGGCATTCTGTTTTCTTTAAGATAACAACAGAGTACAGCGGTTGGACAGGGGAGTATTTTAAAAACCGCTGCTTGTTTGAATTAAAAGAATTCGTGTTCACAAAATAATTAGGAGGATATAAAATGAAGAAGATAACAAGCTTGTTTTTATCGGTTATAATTACGGTGAGTATTGCAATGACTGCTTGTGCGAAAGCGGCTGATACAGGCTCGGACAACCGCGAAATGCGAAGCGAAATGACCTCGGCACAATTCGCCGATGAAATGGGAATGGGTATAAACCTCGGCAATACGATGGAAGCATACTGGCTTGCTGAAACAAGGGCGTGTTCGGGCGCTTCGGTGATAGGAGAGAACAGACCTGTGAATTACGAAACCTGCTGGGGAGCGGTACCTACAACTCAGGAATGCATCACGGGAATGAAAAACGCAGGTTTTGATACCGTTCGCATCCCCGTTTACTGGGGAAATAAAATGGCAGAAGACGGCAGCTTCACCATAAATGAATACTGGTTTGCAAGAGTTGATGAGATCATAGAATACTGCCGCAGCGAAGGATTATATGTTGTTATCAACGTTCACCACTATGATGAATTTATCATTAAACATTACAGCAAGGATGAAGCGCTTAAAATAATGCAGAAGATCTGGAAACAGATAGCAGAGCATTACAAGAATTTTTCCGACTATCTGATTTTCGAGGGTTATAACGAAAATCTCGGAACTGTCCGTGAGGGTGACGATTTTACCGATGATGAAAAGTTTGAATACGTTAATGAAATGAATCAAGTGTTCGTTGATACTGTCCGCAAGACGGG
>CAMJES010000136.1 GCA_946404705.1 uncultured Ruminococcus sp.
AAGTTTTGTCTAATCAAAACTCGTTGAACCGTTAGTGTGAATTGCGCTTCATTCTTTCTCCCTAAAGTAAACTATCCTTGCGGTGGAATATACGAGCAAAGTGAAGTGTATTACGCCGCAACGATGTATGCCGAAAATGTAGGGGCGGATTCCATATCCGCCCGATAATACCCGATTTTCACAAAAATTTATGTAGGGAACGGGTTTCCCGTCCCGTTTAACGAACGCTGCCGTTTTCCCGTGCATAGCTTTTCATACGATGTCGGGTCAAAACGCTCGGCGCTTCGCTTCTCACGTTTTATCCCCGAGGAGAGTTTATTTTGTTAGGATAGAATGAAGCGCAATTCACACTAACGGTTCAACGAGTTTTGATTAGACAAAACTTGTTCTGTTTTCCGATTTTTATGTGAATTGCGCTTTTGTAACCTTTGGTTTTTCGTTTTATTGCTGCTGTGCCTTACGCTAAGGTTTAGGGAGTTTCGCGCTCTGCGGAGCGCGACCAAAGGGCGTTGCCCTCTGGACACCCACCAACTTTGAAAAGGTGGACGAAACTTTTTGTCCGCTTCGCGGTTTTTACGTCAGATATTGGTGCTGAAATAATTCCGCATTCCGAATTCCCCTTGCCCCTTCGCCGCCCTTTGAAAAGGCGAACGAAACTTTTCGTCCGCTTCGCGGTTTTAACGACATACGTTGGTTTTATAATAATTACGCATATATCGACCGTTTATTTCTTCGCAAAGTGGCTTGAAATAATATAGTAGAACGGTATAACGGCAAAAATCAGTACGATTTGAGGTTTAAATCCAAAGTAGAATGAAAGGAAAAATATCATAACGACTAATATCGGTACGCTGCCGTCAAAAAAGTTTTTTACGGCTTTTCCAAATGATTTCTTTCCGTCAAGCCAATTGAAAAAGTTATGGGAAAAGATATAGTAGAGCGGTATTAGGGCGAAAAGAAACAGCGTGAATGTCCATTCGCCCGCTAACATTCCAAATGTAAGATACACAAATACTACCAATATCGGCAAACTGCCGTCAAGGAAGCTTTTTAAAGCGTGGAGTGGGTCAAGCTTACCGTGCGTAAGGTTTTTGAAGGTTTGCGAGAGGATATAGTAGACGGGAATTGTAAGAAAAACAAGCCAGCTGAATTTTACAGCCCATTTTGCACAAAAAACTGTATAAAGGAATGCTCCCGTAACTAACAGCGGAAAAAGTTTATCAAGAAGCGTTGCAGGATACTTGATATCCTCGGGCTTCGGCTCGGGGGCTGCTTTCGGGACGTTATTATCGACAGCTTTTTTAACGCTTTCCTCAATGTCCTTTCCCATTTTGTTCATATCTTTTTCGAGATCCTTACCCATACGGTTCATATCTCTTTCAAGGTCGGAACCGAACGTTTTCATGCGCTCGCCGAAATCCTTGAAATTCTTCTCAAATGCGTCGGCGTAAGATTTGCCGTTGTCGCTGCCGTCCTGCGGAGCGTTTGCTTTTCCCTCGCGGATAGATGCGGCTGTGGTATCTATTGCGTCGCCGATAGCGCCTGCGACGTTCTTAACTACATCGCCGACGGTGGGTTTAGGTTCGTTGTTTTCCGTTCTATTTGCGGTTTTTTCCGCGTTTTCCGTTTTATTTGCGCTGTTTGCGGCACCTGACGGCATGACCTCGCCCTCGTTTGAGGGGATATGCTTCGGGTGGCCCTCGGGATATATCTCGCCGTCGTCGGAAACGCTTGTATAATAATCTTTGGAGAGGGAAATTCCCTCGCTGTTCGGCATCGGAACGCTCTCTGTATTGAGAAGTTCGTCAAGCGTAACCCCGTAGAGCCTTGCAAGAAGGATAAGATTATCGGTATCGGGCGAAGCTTCGGCACGTTCCCATTTTGAAACTGCCTGACGGGAAATACCTATCTTTTCCGCCAGTTCTTCCTGAGAATAGCCGTTTTTCTTTCGTAAATTTTGCAGCCTGTTAGCTGTTTCAACGTTCATGTCGGCACTCCTTATTGTTAATATAGAATTATTTGAACGAACAAGTGTCAAGCAAAAAAATCTTTTTCGTCCTTGATACTAATATACCATATTGTAAAAACATTAGCAATACATTCAAGTTTGCATTTTGAAAAAACGGTGAAAAAGTCTGTCAACTATTGGTTGCAATGACGCAGATGCGCGGTTTGTGGACGTCAGTCAAGGTCGATTTTCTTTTTGAGGATATAGACGGAAATGATAAGCAGCGCTGCAAAAAGGATAATATTTGCAATAAGTGAAGGCAGATAACTTCCCTCGGAAAGCTTTGCGAGTTCCACTATTACTCTCTGATAGCTTTCGCTTGATGAAAAGTAGTTCGGATTTTCCGAAATGATATATGAGATCTTAGCGTTAACATTTGCTTTTCCGAGCAGAAAATAAATAATCGCTGTTAATATCTGACTGATTATGCATAATCCGACATATCCGCCGATACCTGCGACAATTCTGTGTGAACGGAAAAGGTATCCGAAATTGATAGTGAATATCAGAGTGAGCATCATTGTTACCGGAGTAAGAATAAGATATGCAAATGTATTGAACGCAAATACGCGGTCAGAGTTCCACATATAAACGAACGGAGTGAAAAAGCCTTCCCAGAATGCCATTCCTCCGGCGGAGATTATCAGCGCAAGAAGGTCGACTGCGGCAATAAACACAGTCCAGATGCAGGTAGTCAAAATGCTTGAAAGGATATGTAAAACCGGATGAATGGGCAGGGTATTCATAAGGTAGCCCTCGTCCGAATACATTTTTTTCTGATAGCGGACGGCAGATATGATGAGCGTCATAAGCAAAGCTACGCCGCAAAGCAGTATAAGTGCGGCTGCGAGAAACTCAAAAAGCAACTTCCAGTCGCTGCCGTTGTCAAGATTGCCGAACTTTATATCCGCAAGTCTTACTGCGAGCGAAAGCAGAAGGATAACAGCGGCGGTTATCATATATTTTTTATAGTCGGCGCGAATATCGTATTTAATAAGTTTTATCAGCATTTGTAGACCTCCCTGAAAAGCTCGTCAACGGATTTTCCGTATTCTTCTCTTATTTCGTCAATTTCCTTGTGAAGATACAGTTCGCCGTTTTTGATGAAGATCGCTTCGTCAAGGATATTTTCAATGTCGCTGATAAGATGCGTTGAGATTATAACGGTCGAGTTTTCATCATAGTTCCCGATTATGGTCTTGATGATGAAATCCCTTGCCGCAGGGTCAATTCCGCCCATCGGTTCGTCAAGCAGATAAAGCTCCGCGCGGCGGCTCATAACAAGGATAAGCTGTATCTTCTCACGCATACCCTTTGACATTGTGCGGATAGTGCTTTTCGGGTTAATGCCGAGGTCGGAGATCATTTTCTCCGCAGTTTCGGCGGAAAAATCCTTGTAAAAATCCGAAAAGAACCCGATGGTTTCTTTTACCGTAAAATCGGGGTTGAGATAGGTTCTTTCGGGGAGATAGGAAATTATCTTCTTGGTTTCGATGCCGATCGGTTTTCCGTCAATGGTGATCTCGCCGTACATCGGTGTGAGCAGTCCTGCAAGAAGCTTGATGAAGGTCGTTTTTCCGCTTCCGTTTGAGCCTAAAAGTCCGATTATCCTGCCCCTGCCGATAGAAATGCTGAAATCGTAGAGAGCGACCTTGTTTCCGTATTTTTTCGTTATATTTTTGCACTCGACAAGCGAGCCTGCTTCAATGCACATTAATTTTCTCCCTTTCCGTCTGTTTCTGTATAACTTTTCAGCGCTTCAAGCGCAGCTTCCTTGGAAAATCCGAGTTCCCCCATTTTTTGAAGAAAATTTTCCATATGACCTGCCGCCAAGTTTTTGCGCAGAGCGGTTATCTTTTCGGCATCGTCGGTGATATACCTGCCCGATGTGCGCTGTGAATAGAGCAGACCGTCACGTTCAAGCTCGGAAAGCGCTTTCTGCATTGTATTCGGGTTGACCTCCGCTTCAGCCGCAAGCTCACGGACGGGCAGCAGCTTATCGCCTGCTTTATATTCGCCGACAGCGATAGAAAGCATTATATGATCCATTATCTGGAGATAGATCGGGGTGTTATTATTAAAATTCCATGGCATCTATCCTTGGGAAAATACCGTAATAACGGCGTTCCCTTTGTCAGCTCCTTTTCTATAAATTTTTGTACTAATAAGATAATACAATTATACGCCATACTTTTTCTTTTGTCAAGGGTTTTGACAAATACTTATTAAAGTGGTATAATATTTTCATATTATACCGAAAAGAGATAATAAGAATGAACATTTATGACGCAATGAATTATATAAACAGCTTTTCAAAGCTCGGAAAGCCTGTGGAGAACCTTTCGCGCTTTCAAAGGATAATGGCTGCGCTCGGAGATCCGCAGGACAGACTAAAATTTGTTCATGTTGCAGGAACAAACGGCAAAGGCTCGACCGTGCGTATGATATCGGGTGCGCTTGCGAATGCAGGCTACAAGGTCGGGGAGTTCACCTCGCCTTATATAAAGGTATACAACGATCGCATACGCATAAACGGACGGAACATTTCCGATGAGGAGCTTTCGGCGGTCGTTTCAGAGATACGTCCTATAATTGACGGGCTGGACATTGACTGCTCGCAGTTTGAGATATCGAATGCGATAGCTTTTGTATATTATGCCGCAAAAAAATGCGATATTGTGGTGCTTGAAGCAGGTTTGGGCGGTCTGCTCGACTGCACAAACATTATAAAAGATCCGATAGTTTCGGTTATAACCTCGATATCGCTCGACCACACGAAGATTTTAGGCGACACGATAGAAAAAATAGCGCGTCAGAAAGCAGGGATAATCAAAAACGGCTGTCCGGTGGTGCTTGCGTGTAATCAAAAGCGTGAGGCGGAGATAGTCATTCACGGAACGGCTGCGGAAAAGCTTTCCGATTTTGTAACGCCCAATCTTGACAAGCTTAAAATTGATGTATGCAATGAAACGGGCAATAAATTCCGCTACTGCGGCAAGGCGTATGAAACCCAAATGATCGGACGGCATCAGATAGACAACGCTCTGACGGCGATAGAAACCTGCGAAGTTCTGAGGAGAAACGGCTTTAAGGGACTTAGCTACGGCAAGGTATATAAAGGAATAAAGGAAGCCGTTGTACCGTCACGCTGTCAGATACTCCGCGCGGACAAGCCGCTTGTGATAATTGATGGAGCGCATAACCCCGATGGTATGCGTTCGCTTGCGGATTTCGTCCGAACAGTTGACCGTGAACCTAAGATAATGGTCTGCGGAATGATGGAGGACAAGGACTGGGAAACGGCTATCGGATTTATGACGAGATATATTGACTATGGTATATGCGTGGACGGCTTTGCGCCGAGGACGGTTTTTGCGCCGAAGCTTGCGGATATGTTCCGCAGCGCAGCCGTGATGAGCCTCAAGGACGCAGTTCCGAGAGCAATGGCGCTTGCAGGAGAAAAGGGAATGGTAGTAATAGCAGGCTCGCTCTATCTTGCGTCTGCGTTTCAGAAAATTTTGGAGTAAAAGGGAAATGAAAAAGGAAACATACGAAAAAATGACGGGAGTTCTCCGTAAAAACGAGTGCGCGGCAAAGCTGCTCGGAGTGATTAACAAGGTTCTGACGTATGTAATTTCTGCGGCATATCCGTTGATGCTTGTGTATCTGTTTGCGGTGAAAAGGGAACTGCTGCTTCGGGCGGTGATAGTACCTGCGGTTAGCTTTGTGCTGCTCAGCGTTTTCCGCAGGGCGGTGAATTTTCCGCGTCCCTATGAGGTTTTCGGGATGCCGCCGGTCATACCTAAAAAGACAAAGGGCAAGTCGTTTCCGAGCCGCCACGTTTTCTGTGTTGCGATCATCGGAATGACGGCTTTGTATGCGTTTGAAAGTCCGATTTTGGGCGCTGTGATAATTGTTATTGCGGTGCTTATGGCATTTTTGCGTGTTTTTACGGGAGTGCATTTTCCTCGGGATGTTATTGCAGGATTTTTATGCGGCATTTTAATGGGACTTTTTTTAATGCGGAATTAGGAATGCGGAATTCGGAATTATTGCAGCGCTAACATTTGTCGTTAAAACCGCGAAGCGGACAAAAAGTTTCGTCCACCTTTTCAAAGGTGGTGGGTGTCCAGAGGGCAAAGCCCTTTGGTCGCGCTCCGCAGAGCGCGAAACTCCCCTAAACCATA
>CAMJES010000137.1 GCA_946404705.1 uncultured Ruminococcus sp.
TTTATTCGGCTGTCCTTTAGGCATAAAAATGCCCCCTTTCGTTAGTTTCAATATCGGTATATTTTTATTATACCACATTGTCTAACAAAAGGGGAGCATTTCAGAATGAGAACGGGATATTTTTCCAATCACCTAGCGGTGTTGGGGTGGTTTGTACGTGCTATAAAAATGGAGGAAAAGAAGGGATAATACTTCTGCTTGAAGAGATAACACTCTCCTGATGATGAGTGTGCAAAGATATTGAGAGAGCCGTTTGCGTTTGTTGTGCCTCATAAATAAACAAAATCAACCAAACCGTTTCCGAAAAAAGAAAATCCATCGGAAACGGTTTTATTGACTGTAAACAAGATCAGCGGTATAATAAAACCAAGCTCAGAGCAAAAAACAAAAAGGAGGACGAAAAATGACTAACGATGAGATCATGCAGTTGTATGCCGGCTATGATGAAGATGATGACGACTGCGGTCTTGACGAGTTTCTGGATAGGCTTGACGATGAATACGAAACCTTTGAAGAGCGTTTGAAACGGTATGATATCACCTTGGTCGAGCTTCGGCGGAAGTATGCGGAGTTCTCCGAATGGTACGGGAAAATGACCGAGCGGATTGGCACGGAATGCGGTCAGAAGGCTATCGTTTGCAGGGCGCTTTGCAGATATATCCGCAATAACGGCTTTGATGATGATATTATTCGATTCTGGTGCGTTTGCGCAAGCGAATACTATGACTACATCTTCCCCGACGGTTACGACAAGGACGAGCAGAGCATTCTGTACAACTTCCTTGCTCTTGAAAGCGACATTGAGGACTTTATCTACCGCATAAAAAACGAGGAAGCGGTCAAAAAGGAATTCCGCAGTTTACGGGAAAATATCGGCTTCGTTGACGAGCCTTTGGCGGAAATTGATTTTCGTAGGCTTTATCACGAATTCTCGTTCCGTTTCGACATCAAAGGGTCGGAGCTTGAAGCGAATCTTGAAAAGGTGACCTCGGATATATGCCGTTCGCCGCAGCTGTACAAAGTTGCTCCGCTTGTTTACTACGGCGTTATCATGCGGCAGACACGGAAAATGACCGATGCAAAAGACTATGAACCGAATTATCGTGCAGTATTTGAAACACGGGTGCGCTGCATTGACAAGGACAACGGCAAAAACATTTCCGTTATGCAGTCGCATATTGAAATGTACGTTTTCTTCAAGCAGTTTTTGGAGGGGCAGTTTGACGAGTATTTCTGCGATATGGGATTTTCGGTTATGAGCAACATTTCGCAATGCGGTCTTTTCCCAATCTACGGGATAATTCGTCCGCTGTTCTGTCAGCTTCGTGACGAAAGCTTTACGGCGTTCCCGAACGGATATTATGATAACCCCGTTGCTGTCGGTGCGGACGTTCATCGGGGTGATATTTCGGATTACGAATACTATGATGAAAAGCTTCCGCCGAAGTTCAGGCTGCTTGGAAAGATACGTCCGTATATTGCGGAGAATGAACGCTTTTCACAAGAATATCTTGACCTTGTTGTAAAAAATGAAACGGATAAATGTATGCCCGTTGTGTTGAGCATTTTCAACGGAGCAGGTGTTGAGAGCCGCTTTATCAAGCCCGATCTTATGGACGTAGTTTATGCGGTCATCATAGACGAATTGCAGAAGCATATCAGCAGCAGCGTTCAGACTGAACTGCTTGAAATGTTAGGTGCTTTTATGAAAGGAGATGCACAATATGAGTGATTACGACGATTATGATGCTTATGACGAATACGATGAATATGACGAAGAGTGTGAGGACAGCTATGACGAAGAAGAAAGCTTGAGCGATATTCTTGAAGAATCGAGCCGAAGCTGGAACGAGATGTTCGCCGAGTTCAGACAGGAATTTGCGGAGCTTTTTGAAGAGTATGACGAAATGAGCGAAGAATACGGCGACCTTGCCGAGAATGACCCCGAGCTTATGAAGGAAGAGATAGCAATGCAGAACGTAAAGCTGTTTGCAGGTATGCTTATCAATGCAGGCACTTCGATCGGGAACTTTTTGAGTGCGTCCGCAAAATTTTCAAGCGGAGAGCTTCCTGCGGTTCATCTGCACAATGAGAGCGAAAAGCAGGTGGAGGATACCTACAAGGCAGGCGAGCATCTGCGAATTGAACGGGGCGTTTACACTCACCACGGCATTTATGTGGGCGGAGGAAAGGTCATACACTATTCGCAGGGCTATGACAGCGTTCCCGAAATTCGGGAGGTCAGCTTCAAGGAGTTTGCAGGCATTAGCAAGGTCGATATCGTTCCCGAGAGGGACAGTCCGCTGCGCTTTTCAGCCGATGAAGCCGTAAAAAGGGCGTACTCCCGACTTGGGGAGAGGAACTACAATCTTGTGTATAACAACTGCGAGAATTTTGTGCGGTGGTGCAGGGCAGGATGCTAAAAGTATAATATCATAGGTATAGAAAAATGTTTCAGCATAGGTATACTTCAAAACTATACCAAAACAGTATATTACAAACATAAAACGGAGGTAAAAAGCTATGGAAAACTACAATTCAAACACATCGTTCTTTGAAAAAATGGAGAGCGACATTTCAAAAATCGAGGACGAGGGCATCAGAAAGCAGCTTATTAAAAATCTGCTTATGATAAAGGATAAGAAGATAAACATTCTTATCACGGGCGCAACGGGTTCGGGCAAAAGCTCCACTATCAACGCACTTTTCAATGCGGAAGTCGCAAAGGTAGGCTCGGGCGCAGACCCCGAAACGCAGGACATAACCAAATATGAGCTTGACAATCTTATCCTTTGGGACAGCCCGGGACTTGGTGACGGAAAAGAGGCAGACATTCGCCACTCCAAGAACATTATCCGCAAGCTGAACGAGCTTGACAGCAACGGTGCGCCCGTAATCGACCTTGTGCTTGTTATTCTTGACGGCAGCACAAGGGATTACGGAACGTCCTACGAGCTTATCAACAAGGTAATTATTCCGAACATGGGCAAGGGCAAGGAGAAACGTATCCTTATTGCAATAAATCAGGCGGACGTTGCGATGAAGGGACGCTACTGGAACTATGAAAAGAACTGTCCCGAGCCGCAGCTTGAAGCGTTCCTTGCGGAGAAGGCGCAGTCGGTAAAGAACCGTATTTTTGAGGCAACGGGAGTAAACATAATGCCGATTTGTTACAGCGCAGGCTATAAGGAGGAAGGTATGCCGCAGGGCAAGCCGTACAATCTTACGAAGCTTTTGATGTTCATTGTGAAGTACACTCCTGCGGAAAAGCGTCTTGCATATTTTGACAATATCAACAAGGACAATTCTATGTGGGAAAGCGACGACGGACTGGAGGATTACAAGGAAGAGGTGCGCTCGTCCTTCAAGGAGAGCTTTATGGAGTGCGTAACGGGCGGCTCGGAGATAGGTGCGGAAATAGGCTCCATATTCGGACACGGCGGCGAAGTTATAGGCAAGGTAGTAGGCGGAGTTATCGGCGGCGTTGTGGGCGTTATCGGCGGTATTTTCAGCGGAATAGGCTCTCTGTTCGGACTTTGATGTGAAAATGGACTATTCATATTATCGTGCCGAGGAGTTTGACAGATGCACCGACCGTTTGGGTGTAACTCCGTTGGACATACTTTTCGCAGGTGCTACGGGTGCAGGAAAATCGACCACGCTCAATGCTCTGCTTGGCGGTGGGAAAGCCATTGTCGGCAAGGGTACAGACCCCGAAACGGTTGAAGTTTCTTACTACAAATTCGGTGAAAATGTTCGCTTCTGGGACACGCCGGGGTTAGGCGACAGTCCCGAAAAAGACAAGCGGCATATTGAAAAGCTTGATGCAATACTATCGGAGCGATACGGTCAAGCAAACAAATTCGGTTTTATTGATATGGCGGTGGTGATAATTGACGGTTCCGTAAGGGATATGAACACGGCGGTTGGGGTTATTGAGCTTTTGAAAAAGCATCTTGACGATGACAGGATAATTATTGCGGTAAATCAGGCTGATTTTGCTATGAAGGGCTTACACTTTGATTATGAAAAAAATCAGCCTGACGAAACGCTTGCGGAGTTTTTAAACAACAAGGCTCAATCGGTTCGGCGCAGGCTTTCCGAGAGCGTTGGCGGAAAAATCAATTTGCCCGTTTGTTATTCTGCGGAGTATGGGTACAATATTACGGGGCTGATCGATATGATTATTGAGAATTTGCCTGAAAAAAGGCGTACTAAATCAAGGAAAAGAGGTTAAAGCTATGAATGAAAAGATAAATGGTGAATGGATACTTCGTTCTTCCGAGCCGCTGCCGAACGAGCTTGAAAAGCTCAAGAGGGTGTACATAATTTTTGCGGTGTGCTTGGTTGTTGGTTTTATTTTCGGCATACAGTTTTTGATCACAATAGGCGCAATGGGGCTTGCCTTGTGGTTTATGTTTGACTGTATGTGGTCAAAGACGAAGCTGCTTGAACTCCGAAATGAGCGGTTTCGTTTTGTTTCGGACGTCAGCAGCGAGGAATTGTTTGAAAAACTGCAGTCGGCGCTGATTTCAAGATACGGTGCAAGTATGCGGATAGAAAAGTATGGTGTTGGCTCGGA
Organism: uncultured Ruminococcus sp.; assembly: GCA_946404705.1. Lineage (GTDB taxonomy): Bacteria > Bacillota > Clostridia > Oscillospirales > Ruminococcaceae > UMGS363. Next base: position 4,583 of record CAMJES010000137.1, read on the forward strand.
GGGCGTTGTCGGGGTTACTTATGACAACATTATCTACGAGATATACATCAATAACGACTCGACATTCAGGATTCGCTGGGGAAAATCCCTCGGAAGGGCGATGGCTCCGTCTGTGAGTTACAGCGATTATAAAAAAGCTATTGTTGCTATGGGGATGATCGGGTATGAGATACAGAAGGCGTTTGGGGTGAAGTGATACATAATGCAACAGCCGAGGACTTGGTTTGTCCTCGGCTGTTGGTGTTTTTTTGAAGAAAGATTCTTCCGACAATTCCATTGATTCTGTTGACAAAATAGACTTAGTGGCTTATAATGGAAACAATGATACTGCTGATTCCATGTATAAGGATAACTTTGATGTTGTGTTCATGATCGATGAGATCAACTATAGCAATTATGGGTAAAGTAAAAGATTATAGGGGTTATTATATATGAAACTGTTAACGGACATTAATACTGAAAATGATATTGATGTTGACAAGCAGGTTATGATTTGTTCTGTTGATTTTTCCGATAATGTGGAAATGTATAACGCATTAAAGAATACTGCTAATATAGAAAGTGTATTTTATAATGAAGAAATTGTTAAATACGGTATTTTTGATGATAATAATACAATTCTTTGGCTTGTTTGGTATAGAGAGGGATTTGTAAAATGAAATTGAAAATTATTATTATTGCATTATGCTTATTTTTAACAGGATGTGACACATCGTATTTTTTTCAAGAAGAGAATTTTCATTCACAAGAAACAGAAGCAAATTTAATTTTAGATAAGTTATTAATTGCTTTAGAAAATAAGAATAATAATGAAATAAAAAATCTTTTCGCAAACGATTTAATTAATAGTTCTAATACATTAGATGATGAAATACAAAAAATGATTGATTATTTTGAAGGATCAATAAAGTCATACAAAGAAATAGGTACTGTAGCTGGAGAAGTTTCATACGAAAATGGAAGAGTCACTTTTTCACGCATTGGAAATGCATTGTCTGATGAAATTATTACTGATAATTATACATATCAAATTTCTTTTGCGGCAATATTGGTGAATGAAAATAATAACGCAAGCGAAGGAATATGGCGAATTTGGATTGGTAAAAATGAGAGTGATTATTTAATTGTTGGTTCTCCAGATGGTAGTCGGATATAAAATACAAATTACTTGTTTGTTTAATTGACAAGTTGCAACAAAATAGCCACTCTTATATAATCGAGAGTGAATATTTTGATATGTTGAATTTTAAAAATTAGTATTTCCGATGGTGATGAGCTTACCCTCGGACTTGACCCCAATAACGGTTCTACCAACGGCACACCCGACAGCTAAAAGACATTTACACAGAGGCGATTTCCAATTTTAAAGTTTATTTTCACAGATAAAACAGTAAATCCATCTGAGAATATATGCTGCACGGCAAAAGTGAGCATCCGATCACACGCTGTCCCGACAACCCGAAGGCATACAACAGAGCAAAATCAAAGCGTGACTGTGATTATGGCAGTCACGTTGATTTTTATACTTAAATATAGTATAAATATTAAAATGATTTCTTTTTTGTAGGAGATCGGAAGAGCGTCGTGTAGGGAAAGAGTGTAGATCTCGG
>CAMJES010000138.1 GCA_946404705.1 uncultured Ruminococcus sp.
CACCGAGATCTACACTCTTTCCCTACACGACGCTCTTCCGATCTCGCCTTTGCCGCACGTTCAAGAGCATAAGCGTCTGCCTTTGAGGAGATAACGCAGGTTATCCTTCCGCCCTTTATCTCTCCCCTTTTTTCCGCGTCAATAAGGGCTTGAAGATTTGTTCCGCCGCCCGAAACAAGCACAACTATATTTTTCATATCGCTCACTCCTCTTATAGAAATATTCGGAATCGGACAAAACCCAATTCCGAATATTGTTTTTATGCGATAATAACGCCGTCTTCGCCGTTTACAAGCTCGCCGAGAACATAAGCGTCCTCGCCTGCTGCCTTGATTGCGGCAATAGCCTTGTCAACATCGTTCTTGTCAACAACAACGGTCATACCAACGCCCATATTGAAGGTGTTGAACATATCTCTCTCGGGTATCTTGCCCGTTGCCTGAATTACCTCGAAGATAGGAAGCACCTGAACGGCGTTTCTCTCTATCTTTACGGAAATTCCATTCGGGAGAGAACGTGGGATATTCTCATAGAAGCCGCCGCCCGTGATATGGCTGATAGCCTTGACATTAACGGTATCGAGAAGCTTCATTATTGCCTTTACATATATCTTTGTAGGTGTGAGCAGACATTCGCCGAGCGTTGTGCCGAGGTCGCCGTAGTGACGGGCAAGGTTCTGTTCGCTGACTGTGAAAACCTTTCTTACGAGCGAGAAGCCGTTCGAGTGAACGCCGCTCGACTTAATGCCGATCATAACGTCGCCTGCCTTCTGAGTGTCGGGTTTAAGTATCTTGTCCTTATCGACAACACCTACCGAGAAACCTGCGAGGTCATACTCGTCAACGGGATAGAAGCCGGGCATTTCGGCAGTTTCACCGCCGATAAGTGCGCACTCGGACTGAACGCAGCCCTCTGCAACGCCCGATACGATATCGGCAACCTTTTCGGGAACGTTCTTGCCGACTGCGATATAATCGAGGAAGAACTGTGGTTTTGCTCCGCAGCAGATAACGTCGTTAACGCACATTGCAACGCAGTCGATGCCGACCGTGTTATGCTTGTCCATAAGAAATGCTATTTTAAGCTTTGTTCCGACTCCGTCCGTGCCTGAAACGAGAACGGGCTTTGTGATGCCTGTCATATCAAGCTCGAAAAGGCCACCGAAGCCGCCTATTCCGGAGAGAACTCCGCTTGTCATCGTTCTTGCAACGTGAGCCTTCATAAGCTCGACCGCTTTATAGCCGGCAGTAACGTCAACGCCTGCTTCTTTATAGCTTTCAGAATAACTTTTCATGTTTTTTGAACGCTCCTTTTCATATTATGTTGTGAAAAAACGCATAACGTAACTGTTCCTGCCGTTTTTGCCGTGCTTACGGAAAAACGCAAACCTTGAACTATCGTTTTTTCTTATTTTGTGTGAATTTTGAACTCAAATTTGTCCTTTGGCATTTCGGCAGGAACTTCAACGGGGTATTCACCCGTGAAACAGCCGTCACAGAAGCCACAGCCTGCGTCCTCGGCAACACGGTTGAGATTCTCAACGCTTAAATATCCGAGCGAATCTGCACCTATCTCCTTTGCTATCTCGTCAATTGACATTCTGCAGGCGATAAGGTTCTCACGGCTGTCGATATCCGTGCCGAAATAGCAGGGATTTTTGAACGGCGGACAGGAAATTCTAACGTGTATCTCCTTTGCGCCTGCTTCGCGGATAAGGTTTACGATACGTTTTGAAGTCGTACCTCTTACGATGCTGTCGTCAACGAGGATAACGCGCTTGTCCTTGACCGTTTCTCTTATTACGTTGAGCTTTATCTTAACAGAATTTGTGCGTTCCATCTGGGTCGGCTGGATAAATGTTCTGCCGACATAGCGGTTCTTGATAAATCCTACTCCGTAGGGTATGCCCGAAGCGTTTGCAAGTCCGAGAGCGGCGTCAAGTCCGCTGTCGGGAACGCCGATAACAACGTCTGCTTCAACCGGATGCTCCTGCCACAAGAATTCGCCTGCACGAAGTCTTGCCTTATGTACGCTCACGCCGTTGATAACGGAGTCGGGGCGAGCGAAGTAGACATATTCAAATACGCACATATGTGAAGGCCTTCCGCAATGACGCTTGTCCGAACGAACTCCGTCCTTGTCGATAACGATAAGCTCGCCGGGTTCTATCTCACGGACGAACTCTGCACCCACGCTGTCGAACGCACAGCTTTCGGACGAAACGAGCCAGCCGCCGTCAATGGTCTTACCCAGACAAAGCGGACGGAAGCCATCGGGATCTCTTGCTGCGATAAGCTTTGTCGGCGACATAACGAGTATCGAATATGCGCCGCGAAGCTTGCACATTGCGTTTGAAACTGCGACCTCTATAGAGGGACAGCTGAGTCTTTCCTCTGTTATCGCATAGGAAATGACCTCGGTGTCGTTGGTCGTGTGGAAAATCGCTCCGCGCATTTCGTAGGTTTCACGAAGCTCTCTTGCGTTTACAAGATTTCCGTTATGCGCAAGAGCCATAGGGCCTTTTACATGACGTACAACGAGCGGCTGCGCATTGCTGCGGTTAGAGCTGCCCGTGGTCGAATAGCGGACATGACCTATTGCGGCTGTACCGCTGCCGAGCGATTCAAGAATATCTTTTGTAAAAACATCGCGGACAAGTCCGAGGTCCTTATGATAACTGAAAACGCCGTCGTCGTTGAGGACAATTCCGCAGGATTCCTGCCCTCTGTGCTGAAGAGCATACAGACCCATATAAGTCTGCATTGCAGCATCGGGACTGTTCGGGGTATAAACGCCGAACACGCCGCACTCTTCGTGAATACTATCAAACATAGGAAATCATTCCTTTCCGTTCCAGCAGTATGTGCAGAGCTTACAGCCGTCAAGACCGATCGCCTTTGTCGTTCCTTCGAGCGACTGGAATTCAAGCGATGTAAGCTTTAGTCTGCGGCAGATCTCGGCACGGAGTTTTTTGCCTCTTTCGGTGTTTGTGTCGCTGTATTCGTCGATATATTTAAGTCCTTCTGCGCCTTCATATTCATCAATTATCTGACGGGCGATAAGTTCAAGCTCGGAGGTGCTGCGTGAGAAGTTCAGATACTTGCAGCCGAACATTATCGGCGGACAAGCCGAACGCATATGGACTTCCTTTGCGCCGTTGGCATAGAGAAATTCCACCGTTTCACGCATCTGCGTACCTCTTACAATGCTGTCGTCAACAAAGAGCAGCTTTTTGCCCTCGATAAGCTCATGTACGGGTATAAGCTTCATCTTTGCGACTTTATTTCTCATCGACTGGCTTGTCGGCATAAAGCTTCTCGGCCAAGTCGGGGTATATTTGATAAACGGACGGGCAAACGGTATTCCGCTGCGGTTTGCATAGCCTATTGCGTGAGGAATACCAGAATCGGGAACGCCGCAGACATAGTCGACATCGGGCAGATTGCCGTTTTCTATGTCGTGTTCCGCCATTATCTCGCCGTTGCGTGTTCTCATTGTTTCAACGGTAACTCCCTCGTAAACGGAGTTCGGGTAGCCGTAATATGTCCAGAGGAACGAGCATATCCGCATATCGTTTCCGCCGCCGTAAAGCACCTCGCAGCTGTCGGAGGTGAGCTTTACTATCTCGCCGGGAAGCAGCTCACGGTAGGTTTCATAGCCGAGCTTCTGAAATGCGAACGATTCAAGCGAAAGGCAGAAGCCGTCGCTTCTTTTGCCTATGATTATCGGAAGTCTGCCAAGCTTGTCCCTTGCGGCGATAATGCCGTCCGTGGTCAGCAGCATCAGCGACATCGAGCCTTCGATCTTATCCTGAGCGTATCTTATACCCTCAACGATCGAGCCTTTCTGTGCTATCAGAGCGCCGATAAGAGCGCGGGAGTTAACGTTTCCGCTGCTCATTACTTCAAAGCTTTCCGAGCAGCTGTCAAGTATCTCGCTGCAGAGCGCGGCGCTGTTTTTGATGATGCCAACGCTGCATATAGCATATAATCCAAGCTTTGAGCGGACAAGTATCGGCTGAGGGTCGGAGTCGCTTATGCAGCCGATGCAGATGTTGCCCCTCATGCTCTCAACATCGCTCTCAAACTTGGTTCTGAACGGTGAGTTCTCGATAGAATGTATGCTGCGCTGGAAGCCAAGCTCGGGCGAGTAAGCGGTCATACCGCCTCTGCGTGTGCCGAGGTGGGAATGGTAGTCTGTTCCGAAGAAAACATCACTTATGCAGTCATTATGTGAAACTGCTCCGAAAAATCCGCCCATGCTTATTCTCCGAAGATACGCTTCATCATTTCCTGATAAGCCTCTTCAACGCCGCCCATATCACGGCGGAATCTGTCCTTATCAAGCTTTTCGTGGGTCTTGCTGTCCCAGAAGCGGCAGGTGTCGGGTGAAATTTCATCTGCAAGGATGATCTTGCCGTGGAAACGACCGAATTCGATCTTGAAGTCGATAAGGTCGATGCCGATATTCTTGAAGAAACCGAGCATAAACTCGTTTACCTTGAAAGCGTACTTTGTGATATCTTCAATTTCTTCCTTGGTAGCAAGTCCAAGACCGAGAGCGTAGTAATCGTTAATGAACGGGTCGCCGAGGTCGTCGTTCTTGTAGGAGAATTCGAGTGTTGGCGTCTTGAGCGGAGTACCCTCTTCGATGCCGAGCTTCTTGGAAAAGCTGCCTGCGGCAACGTTGCGGACGATAACTTCAAGGGGAACAATCTCAACGTGCTTAACGAGAGTTTCACGGTCGGAAAGCTCTTCAACGAGGTGTGTGGGGACGCCTGCTTCTTCAAGCTGCTTAAACATATAGTTTGTCATCTTGTTGTTGACAACGCCCTTGCCTCTGATAGTACCCTTCTTTTCGCCGTTGAAAGCGGTCGCATCGTCCTTGTAGTCAACGATAACGTAATCGGGGTCGTTAGTTGCGTATACTTTTTTTGCCTTGCCCTCATAGAGCTGTTCTGCTTTAACAATGTTTTCCATAATATATTCCTCCAAAAATTAATTACAAAGTATTTAATTCCGCCTGAAGCTTTGCATCCTTCGCCTTTACACCTTCGAGCATATCAAGCTTTGCCTTTTCAAGCTTTTCTGCAAGAGTATCATCCGAAAGAGCGAGCATCTGAACAGCAAGGATAGCAGCGTTCTTGGCACCGTCTATCGCAACGGTAGCAACGGGTATGCCGCTTGGCATCATGACCGTAGCGAGCAGGGCGTCCATACCGTCAAGAACGGCGGATTTGCAGGGAATACCGATAACAGGAAGAGTGGTATGACCTGCGATAACGCCTGCAAGGTGAGCCGCCATACCTGCGGCGCAGATGATAACTCCGAAGCCGTTTGCTTTTGCAGAGGACGCAAATCCGCAGGCAAGCTGCGGAGAACGGTGAGCGGACATAACGTGACATTCATAAGGCACACCGTAGGCTTTAAGCTCGTCGATTGCCTTTTTGACAACGGGCAGATCGCTGTCGCTGCCCATAATGATTGCAACCTTTTTCATAAAAAACCTCCTGTAAAAAATTAAAGCTGCGAAAGAAATTCACAGCGTTATCAGCATATAGTTATAGAATGACTGTATGAGGACAGCTCGTTCGGACATACAAAAACGGACGAAAATCTTTTGAACACAGCTAATCCTCCTTTGAAAATAATCAACTACTTCTATTTTACTTTATTTTAATGACTATTTCAAGTCCTAATCGAAAATATTTTAAATTTTATATAAATTACAAATTATATCTTGCATTTTGACGGCGGATATGGTATAATGACGAATGTGGGAAAACCCTAATACTTATTGGAGGTGTCATAATATGGCATACAAAATTTCAGATGAGTGCATCATGTGCGGCGCTTGCGCAGACGGCTGTCCTGTTGGTGCTATCACCGAGGGCGATGGCAAATACGTTATCGACGCTGATGCTTGCATCGACTGCGGAGCTTGTGCAGGTACTTGTCCTGTAGGCGCACCGTCAGAAGAATAATCACAATACATTAAAAACGCCTTATGAAGCTTTCATAGGGCGTTTTTCTTTTTATACTAATTCTAAACCGTTCTATAGACAAGGACGGAAGATAGAATTTTGTCAATCAAGGAAAGCGACCGCAGGCGGGTTTGCCGCCCGGCAAGGGAGCTTGACGCAGAGTGACAAAATTATAGCTGTCGTATC
>CAMJES010000139.1 GCA_946404705.1 uncultured Ruminococcus sp.
GATATCATAGCCGGTGACTGGAGTTCAGACGTGTGCTCTTCCGATCTGACAGGACTGCGACCATGTTCTGCTCGTCCCTTCGGAGGATTTCTACACGCTTTGGCCCGCAACGCTCGATGTTTCCAACCTTAAAACGGAGATAGACACCTCGGGTGCAGTCGAGGAGGACGGAATGGTAATGGCTCCCGTTGAAAAGGGGCAGAAACTCGGTACTTACACGCTCTCACTTTCGGGAGAAAAGCTCTGCACGGTCGACCTTGTTGCAAAGGAAGGCGTAGAGCTTTCGCGTATCGACTACAATATTATGAAAGCAAAAGCGTTTGTAAGTTCGTTCTGGTTCAAGCTTGCCGCTGGGATTGCGGTCGGACTTATCGTTATATACACCGTGCTGCTTGCCGTTGCGGCAAAAAAGCGCCGCCGCAGAAAGCACGTTAACGGAAAAAGAAGATTCTAAGGAGAGCTTTATTATGGAAGAGAAAAAAAGAATCAGCGTTTCAAGCCTTGTTCTCGGAATAATCGGAACGGTCTTTGCGTTCTGTATTCCTGCTGTGACTTATGGCTGTTCGATACCCGGACTTGTTAGGGGCATCAAAAAGCGCCGCGAAAAAAACTGCACCGCCGGTATCACGCTCAATATCATCGCGCTGGCTGTTGCGGCGTTCAATTCGCTTATTGGCATACTCGTTACGCTTAAAGTTTACAGTTCGGAAAAGGGAGATGCCGACAGTTCCCGAAGAGAGGAATGATCTAAGCACATGGATAAGGTAATGAAGGTGCTGAAAAACAAGTGGTTCATTATGTTTGTCAGCATACTCAACGGCGCATATACGATGGGATTGCTCTATTTTGCGTATATTGCGGTGTTCTATAAGATCGAATTTGAAAACACGATAAAGTTTGCAGTCGTATATTCGGTGATATCGGTCGTTGTCGGACTGCTGATGTTCTATACAAGGCGCTCGGCGCTGACTGCGGTATTCAATATACTCAACCTTGCGGCGTTTCTGCCGTCGCTGCTGCTGAACTGGGGAAACTGGCCTCTGCTTATACCTGCCGCTATCGTAACGCTCTTCGGCTTTTTCTCCTGCAAGATGAACGAAACGGTCAAAACCGTTTTCGGCACGATATTTTTGCTGATATATATAATCGGCTGCATCGTTTTCTTCCTTGTGATGAATGTTTTTGTCGTAAAAACGACCGATACGGTTCTGGAAAGCGGAATTTCGCCGTCCGGCAATTTCCGTTATTACGTTCTCAACGTTGAAAACAAGTCCTCGGGCAAAACCGCGGCATATATCGAACCTAACACGCTCGACATTGACGTTATAGGTATGTTTAAGCTTGATACGACCATAAAAAAGCTTGTCAAGCAGGCGAACAACCCGACAACGATGGAGCTTCGCTGGGATGGGGATATCCTTTATATCAACGGCGAGGAATACTTCGACGAAAAGGACTTTGTTACGATCGAAAACGGCAAACCCGTTTATACTTTCACCGATGATAACTGGACTCACACCTACTTCAACGCCGATTATCCGATATTTGATTCGATCTATACAATGATAGAAGCGGTCAAGAAGTTTATCGCAAAGCTAAAAGGGGATCAGGCTTTGCTTATGTTGATGTGATATAATTCTTTTCGCCGCAGGAGAAATTTCTGCGGCGAAAAATGATTTTTTTCATAAAACCCCTTGACAAGAGTAAAAATGCATGATATAATATAAAAGTTGTTTGACAACGGCTATCGTGTTCTAAAGACAGCAGGTGGTTTTACCGTAAATCCTGCCGAGGAAAGATCGCTGAAGTATAAAAATGTACTTTCGCCCTTTTCAGTCTTTGACCGAAAAGGTTTTTCTTTTTTCCGGATCCGAAAGCAATTGTTACGAAACAATCATGTTTTATACCGGTCGTGCATCGGTATTACGTACAATTACGGAGGTGAAAACATTTATGCCAAGCGCAAAGGTACTTGAATCCAAGAAAGCAAGAGTTGAAGCTCTCACAGACCTTATCAAGAACGCTGCATCAGGCGTTATCGTTGACTACAAGGGTATTTCCGTTGCTGACGATACCAAGCTTCGTAAGGAACTCAGAGAGGCAGGCGTACAGTACTTCGTAGAGAAGAACTCCATGCTCCGCTTTGCTCTTAAGAACGTTGGTATTGAGGGTCTTGATGAAGTTCTCGAGGGAACAACAGCTATCGCCCTTTCCAACGATGACCAGACTGCTCCTGCTCGTATCATCGGTAAATACATCGAGGGCGCAGATGAAAAGTCCACTTTCTCCATGAAGGCAGGTTTCATCGGCACAGAGGTTTACGACAAGGCAGGCGTTACCGCTCTCTCCAAGATCCCTTCGAGAGAAACTCTTCTTGCACAGCTCGTTGGTTCACTCCAGGGCCCTATGCAGAAGCTCGCTGCTACTGTTCAGGCAGTTGCAGACAAGAAGTCCGCAGAAGAGGTTGCATAATCTATTTCGGACTTATACCGCTAAGACCGCTATGGTCTGACTAAATTATAAAATAAAAGGAGATTATTATCATGGCTTCTGAGAAAATTTTAAAGTTTGTAGAAGATATTAAGGCACTTTCCGTTCTTGAGCTTTCTGAGCTCGTTGACGCTATCCAGGAAGAATTCGGTGTAACAGCTGCTATCGCTGCTGCTCCTGCTGCAGGTGCTGCTGCAGGCGGCGCTGCTGCTGAAAAGACAGAATTCGACGTTATTCTTGCTTCCTTCGGTGAGAAGAAGATGGACGTTATCAAGGCTGTTAAGGATATCTGCGGTCTTTCCCTTAAGGAAGCTAAGGAACTCGTTGAAGCTGCTCCTAAGGCTCTCAAGGAAGGCGCTTCCAAGGCTGACGCTGAAGACATGAAGGCTAAGCTCGAAGCTGCAGGCGCTACAATCGAACTCAAGTAAGTTTGATCTTTTTTATAAACTCCTGTTCGTTACAGAGCAGGAGTTTATTTTTTAACAAAACTTAAACGTTTAACATTCAATATATATACAAATATGTCAAAATTATATTTCCTGTCAAAGAATATGACTATATTTGTCTAAAATTACGATTGTAAAATGTGAAAAAATAGGGTATAATTGAATGGTAATATGTAGCATTGTATCTTGCGGATGAGATAGCTGCATATTATAAGAGTATAAGATTAAGAAAGGATTTGTGTGTTATGCAGCCGGTTATCAACAAAGCGGATCTCGAAGAAAGAATCCGTCATACCCTACAGACCGAATATAATGTTACTCCGATCGACGCATCGGACAATCAGATCTATAAGGCACTTTCTACGGTCGTTGTTGAGCTTCTCAGAGAAAAGCGCAGAAAGTTCCGCAACCAGGTTCACTCCGAGGGAAGAAAAGAGGTTTATTACCTCTCCATGGAATTCCTTATGGGACGTTCCCTTAAAACAAGCCTTTTCAACCTCAGGATAAACGACATTGCCGAAGAGATCATGAAGGATTGGGATGTTAACATAGACAGAATTTATGAGTATGAACCGGACGCAGGACTCGGTAACGGCGGTCTTGGACGTCTTGCAGCCTGCTACCTTGACGGTCTTGCTACGGACGGCTATCCTGCAATGGGTTACTCTATCTGCTACGAATATGGTATCTTCAAGCAGAAGATAGAGGACGGCTGGCAGACCGAGCTTCCCGACAACTGGCTTCCCGGCGGTGAAACTTGGCTCGTCCCCAAAAAGGATAAGACCATCGAAGTTCACTTTGACGGCGAAGTGACCGAGCATTGGGACGATAAGTACCACCACATTTCTTATAATAATTACAGCACCGTTTATGCCGTTCCTTACGATATGTATGTTCCCGGCTACGACAGCGAGGGCGTTTCCGTTCTCCGTCTGTGGCAGGCAAAGGCTCCTTCCTTTGATATGCAGATGTTCAATCAGGGCGATTACGCTAAGTCGCTTTCACAGAACACCGTTGCACAGGCTATCTCTAAGGTTCTCTATCCTAACGATAACCACCTTGAAGGTAAGTCGCTCCGTCTTCGTCAGCAGTATTTCATGTGCGCAGCTTCGATCGGCGATATCGTAAACCGTCACATGAACATCTACGGCACACTTGACAACCTCCATGAAAAGGTTGCTATCCATATCAACGATACCCACCCGACCCTTGCTATCCCCGAGCTTATGAGAATTCTTCTCGACGACTGCGGATACAACTGGAACAAGGCTTGGCATATCGTTACCAATACATTCGCTTACACCAACCACACAGTTCTCGCAGAAGCTCTTGAAAAGTGGGATATGAACCTTGTTAAGCAGGTAATTCCGCGTATCTTCTCCATTATCGTAGAGATCAACAACCGTTACTGTGCAGAACTCATGGAGAGAATCGGCGACAGCGCAAAGGTTACAAGAATGTCTATCATTCAGAACAACCAGATACACATGGCTCTGCTCTGCGTATGCGCTTCGCACAGCGTAAACGGCGTTTCAAAGCTTCACTCCGATATCATCAAGCAGGACGTTTTCAACAACGAATATGCCGATACACCGTACAAGTTCAAGAATGTTACAAACGGTATCGCTTACAGAAGATGGCTTTTGCAGGCTAACCCCGGACTTACAGAGCTGCTTTCAAGCACTATCGGTGACGGATTCAAGAAGAATGCTTCCGAGCTTTCCAACTTCAACAAGTTTGAGGACGACAAGAAGGTTCTTGACAAGCTTGGCAAGATAAAGATCGACAACAAAAAGCGCTTTGCAAAGTATGTAAAGTCCAACTTCGGCGTTGTTCTTAACACAGACGGTATCTTTGACGTTCAGGTAAAGCGTCTGCACGAATATAAGCGCCAGCACCTTAACGCGCTCAATATTATCGCAGAATATCAGTATCTCCTCGACAATCCTAACGCAGATTTCGTTCCGAAGACCTATATCTTCGCTGCAAAGGCTGCTCCCGGATACTACCTTGCAAAGCAGATCATCAAGATGATCTGGGCGCTCGGCGAGGAGATAAAGAAGAATCCTGCTGTTAACAAGAAGCTTCAGGTATTCTTCCTTGAAAACTACTGCGTAAGCCTTTCCGAGCTGCTTATGCCTGCTGCTGAGGTTTCCGAGCAGATCTCCCTTGCAGGTAAGGAAGCTTCCGGTACGGGTAATATGAAGCTTATGCTCAACGGCGCGCTCACACTCGGTACGCTTGACGGCGCAAACATCGAGATCAAGGATCAGGTCGGAATCGACAACATCTTTATCTTCGGTATGAACGCCGATGAGGTTCTTGCAAAGCAGGCTCAGGGCTACCGTCCCGAAAGCTACTGCGAGAATAACGAAGTTATCGCAAGAGCTATCAACAAGATGTACACAGGCATCAACGGCTGCCAGTTTGAAGAAGTTGCAAACTCCCTCAAGTTTAAGGATCCTTATATGGTTCTTGCTGACTTTGACGCTTACCAGTCTGCACAGCAGTATGTTTCCGAATGCTACAAGGATAAGGATAAGTGGAACAAGATGTCCCTCCACAACATTGCAGGCGCTGGAATCTTCTCTGCCGACAGAGCAGTTGAGGATTACGCTCGTGATATCTGGAAGCTTAAGTAAAATTCGGAATTAGGAGTGCTTAATGCATAATTAAAGGCACAGTTTACATCAAAGAGTGTGTAAAAACGCAGATGTGAACTGTGCCTTTGTTGTTTTCTTAGTATAAAAGCTTCGGCTTGAATACTAAACACCAATAAAAAATTGAAAAAAATCTGCGCCGAAATCCTATATATTCGAGATTGTCGGCTTGATTTTTTTCATATTTTAAATGGTGTTTAGTATAATATTTTTTTCAAAAGTTCTTGACAAGCACGTATATACGTATTATAATATATAGTATAAGGGGGCATAATAATGAAGGATAAAGACCTGATGAAGTTGCTGCTGCAAAACGGTTGGACGCTTGAAAGAGTAAAAGGCAGTCACCACGTATTAAAAAAAGACGGTCAGACAGAAGTAATACCGATTCACGGTCAGGACGTTCCGACAGGGCTTTTAAATAAAATTCTCAAGAGGACGGGGTTGAAATAAGTCCTTATCCTCGTTTTATAAAGGAGTTGTTTTTATGAAAATGATCTATCCTGCTGTATTTCATAGATCGGAAGAGCGTCGTGTAGGGAAAGAGTGTAGATCTCGG
>CAMJES010000140.1 GCA_946404705.1 uncultured Ruminococcus sp.
GATATCATAGCCGGTGACTGGAGTTCAGACGTGTGCTCTTCCGATCTCCTCGATGAGCGTTTACTCGGACGGCGAGCAGAAAAAGGCGAACCTGCGCTTGCTGCTCGAATATGCAAAGTCATACGAGCAGAATTCATCGGGCGGACTTTCGGGCTTCATACGCTATCTGAACGATGTTTCGGAAAACGGCGGAGATTTTGTACGCGCTTCGATAGTTTCGCCTGCCGATAACGCCGTTTCGGTCAAGACTATACATAAATCAAAGGGACTTGAATATCCGTTTGTGTTCTTATGCGGAACATCGCGGCGGTTCAATCTTATCGACTGCCGAAGCCGTATGCAGATAAATCTTGAACTTGGAATAGGCTTCAAGATTCAGAACCTTGAAAGCGGCCAGCTTTACGATTCGTTCCCGAGGTTTGCGATATCCTGCGTGAATAAGCGTGAGAGCATAAGCGAGGAGATGCGGCTTCTGTATGTTGCGCTGACAAGAGCAAAGGAGCGGCTTTTTATCACCGTTCCCGACAGCGAAAACACACGCCGCCGTATCTCGGAATGTGCAGCGCAGATAGCCGCGGAGGACGGAAAACCGTCAGCCGTAAAGGCAGGTTCAATGCTCGACTGGCTGCTTGCGGCGATACTCACTCACCCCGACGGCAGCCGAATACAGAATGAGGTCGATATCCCCGTCCGAACCGGCAGGTCGCGTATAAAAATATCAAGCTATGAGCAGACCGCCGCCCCCGAGGAACTTCCCGAGGAAAAGAGAGCATTTGCCGAAGAACAGAGCGTGAGAAAGCTGCTCGATAACTTCAATTACAGATATGACAGCAAACTGACGGAAACTCTTGCCAAGCTTACTATAACCGAGATAGCCAAGAGCGAAAGCGATGAGGTCTTCCTGCGCAGACCCGAATTTGCTGCCGATCACAGTCGACTCACCGCAGCGGAGATAGGAACCGCAACGCATACCTTTATGCAGTATGCAGATTATGCCGCCGCGGAAATCGCCCCCGAAGCCGAAGCAAAGCGTCTTGAAACGCTCGGTATAATAAGTGCGGCGGAGTGCCGTTCTCTTGACCTTAAACATATAAAAGCGTTCTTCCGTTCCGAACTTTATGCAAGAATGAAACGCTCGCCCGAGATACGCCGCGAACAGAAATTTCTTGTCGAAATATCGCAGCTGGGACTTGACGGAAGTTACGGTTTGGAGTATAATAATAACAGCAGTATGCTTCAGGGTATTGCGGACTGTATCTTCTATGAGGACGGCGGCATCGTGCTTGTCGATTACAAGACCGACAGAGTGCGCACCGAAGACGTCCTTGCCGACAGATACCGCAGGCAGCTCGTTCTGTACAGCGCCGCTCTGGAGAAGATATTCCATGTCAGGGTAAAGCAGGCGTTCCTGTACTCGTTCAGCCTTGACAAGGAGATAGAGATTACTTTGACATGATCGAAAGGCTGGGATAAAAATGGCATCAAATCAGAACAGAAGCAGGTCATCGGGAACAAGAATGATAAACGGAACTTTCCTCGGTTCGATTTTTCTCGGGATATGCATTCTGATAAGCGGACTCTCCATTGGCGGCGGCATACGCAAGCTGAACAAGACAATGAACGAGAAATCCTTTGCGAGCGTTAACAATATAACGCAGCCCGACAGCATGAATTACAGCGAGAAAAAGTATCTAACCGAGGACGAAGCCGCAGAATATCTCAACCTTTCCACGCAGGAGATAGTAAATCTTATCACATCGGGCGAGATCTCCGAGTATGTGAAGACAAGCTCGGGCTATTCGATCTCCGTAAATGTGCTTGACGACTGGTTCGACAACGAATCTTATCAGAACAAGATCGCAGGAAACACCGTATCGGACGAAGAAAATTCGGGTGAACAGTAATTTTTTGAAAAAAATTTTCAAAAACCCTTGACAAATGATTTTTTTGTGTTATAATATATAGCGTTGGTTTGAAAGAACCATTTAAAATAAAGCAGAACTTTCCGTTCTCACCCTGCCGCAAAAGGCGAGCAGCGGTCAATAGATACTCTATTTTTTTTACAAGCGGCGGCTTTTATGCTCGCCTGCTTTAAGATGAATTTTGTATGAGCGGAAGAGTTGCTGTTCCGCTCATTTTTATTTTTTATACGGGGGTGCTTAATATAAGCGTTAAAGAATTACAGATTAATGAAGAAATCAAGGACAAAGAGATCCGTGTGATTGATTCCGACGGTTCCGCAATAGGCGTGATCTCGGCTAAGGAAGCGTTGGCTCTTGCAGAAGAAAGAGAGCTTGATCTTGTAAAAATTGCTCCGCAGGCAACTCCGCCCGTGTGTAAGATCATGGACTACGGAAAGTACCTTTTTGAACAGGGCAAGCGTGAAAAGGAAGCAAAGAAAAATCAGAAGGTCGTTGACGTTAAGGAGATCAGAATGTTCTCCACTATCGATACAAACGACTTCAACACAAAGGTAAATCAGGCTGCAAAGTTCTTGAAGAGCGGCGACAAGCTCAAGGTTTCCATCCGTTTCCGCAAACGTGCAATTGCTCATCCTCAGCTCGGCGAAGAGCTTCTTGACAGATTCAAGGAAGCTGTTTCCGAATACGGCACAGTTGAAAAGCCTTCCAAAATGGAGGGACGCGCACTCGTTATGTTCGTTTCACCAAAGGCTTCAAAATAAAAATACAACGGCGATATATGTCGCCTAAAATCTAAAGGAGGATAAACCATGCCTAAGCAGAAAACACATTCCGGCGCAAAAAAGCGTTTTAAAGTAACCAAGAACGGTCTTGTTAAGTATCAGAAGACCAACAAAAGACACAGACTTACTCAGAAGGCTACAAAGCGTAAGAGAATCGCAAGAGCAGCCGGCTACGCAAGCTCTGCAAATGCTTCAACCGTTAAGGTTCTTATTCCTTACAAGTAATCAAAGTACGAAATAAACGGAGGTAAAGAATTATGGCTCGTGTTAAGGGAGCAATGGCTACTCGAAAGAGAAGAAATAAAACATTAAAGCTTGCTAAGGGCTACTGGGGCGCAAAGAGCAAGCATTTCAAGATGGCTAAAGAAGCCGTTATGAAATCCGGCAACTATGCTTACATCGGCAGAAGACTTAAGAAGAGAGATTTCAGACAGCTCTGGATCACAAGAATTTCCGCTGCCTGCAAGATGAACGGAATGAACTATTCCACATTTATGAACGGTCTTAAGAAGGCAGGAATCACACTCAACAGAAAGATGCTCGCTGAGATCGCTGTAAATGACGCAGCAGGCTTCACAGCACTTACCGAAAAGGCAAAGGCTGCTCTTTAATTAAAAACGCTTACAAGGTCAGAAGTGAATTTTTTACTTCTGACTTTTTGCGATTTTTAAACAAGTGGAAAAATCAGCGCAAACGCCTGAAAAACAGAGGGGAGTGACCGTTTTGCGAAAGTATATCGCTTCAAAGGAAAACGAAAATATCAAGCTTTTCAAGAAGATATCCTCGTCAAAAAAATACCGCAGCGAATACGGCCTGTTTCCGCTCGAGGGCGCAAGACTCGTTGAAGACGCGGCAAAGGAAAACGCTGAAATAAGCTTTGTTATAGCCGCAGGATCGGCTTCGGAAAAGCTTGAAGAACTTCTATCAAGGCTTGAAGAAAAATGTGAGAAGATCCTTATAGTTCCGGACGAGCTTGCAGACTCGCTCGCACTCACGCAGGGAACGCAGGGCATTTTCGCAGCTTGCAGAATGCCGAAAAGCTTATCCGCAGAGGAGCTTGTCAAAGCGCACGGAAAATATGTCGTGCTTGTGCAGCTTCAAGACCCCGGAAATATGGGTACAATTATCAGAACAGCTGACGCTATGGGAGTGAACGGTATCTTAGCCGTGAACTGTTGTGATATTTATAACCCGAAAACGGTGCGCTCGACAATGGGCAGCCTCTTCCGCATGAAAATTGCCAACGCAGACGAGGACGAAGCCTTCAACGCGCTCAAAAACAACAGCATCGAAACGTTTGCCGCAGTTATTGACGGCGAGGCTGTTTCGCTTACCGACTGCGAATTCGCGAACGGCGCTGCGGTGCTTATCGGCAACGAGGGCAACGGACTGCCGAGCGAAACCGTCCGCCGCTGCGATAAAAAGCTTACGATTCATATGAACGGCAACGTCAATTCGCTCAACGCCGCCACCGCCGCTTCGATAATAATGTGGGAGCTGACAAAATGAACAACGAAAGCATCTTCCGTGACGAGATAATCAAGCTGCTGTTTCTTTCGTCCTGCTTCGGCGCAGGCAAGGCGAGAGTTTGGGAGCTTGCGCAGAAATTCGGCTCGCTTGACGCTTTGTACAAGGCAATCGCGTTCGAAAAGCCCGAGGGCGTGTTCCTTCCGTCCGAGCTTAAATCGGCGGAAGCGATAACGGGAAAACAGCTTCGTGAAATAATTTCGTATTGTCACGGTCATAATATCGGAATAGTCGGTTTCAACGATACCGATTATCCGCCAAGACTTCGGGGCATTTTTGATCCGCCGATACTGCTTTTTTACAAGGGCGATATTGATCTGCTCTCGGCAGATGTAATAATCTCTGTTGTCGGAGCAAGACATATTTCGGAGTATTCCGAAAATGTTACAAAAAGGATATGCGCCGCTCTTGCAGAGTCGGGAATAGTTGTTGCAAGCGGCTTTGCCGTCGGAACGGACATTACCGCGCATCTTTCCGCCGTTAGGTCGGGAGGAAAAACGATAGCCGTCCTCGGCGCAGGCATCGGTTATGACTATCCTGCCGAAAATATGCGCTATGCCGATGAAATAGCGGAAAACGGACTGTTTATATCCGAGTTTTTCCCGAATACTTCGGCAAGACCCGTAAATTTCCCTATGCGCAACAGAATTCTGTCGGGCATTGCAATGGGAACCGCGGTCATCGAAGCCGCAGAAAAGAGCGGTTCGCTCAATACCGCCTCAAACGCCGTTGCGCAGGGCAGAGATCTCTGGGTCGTTCCGCCGCACGATATCTTCGACAGCCGTTATAAAGGCAATATCGGGCTTATTCATGACGGCGCGATACCGCTGCTCTCCGAATATGATATCCCGTGCGAATATTTCGAGAATTACAGTCATAAGCCTGTAAAGGAAAGCATTTCCGATAAGGCAGCGCTCGGAGCGGAAAGTGCAAAGACGGCCGTGAAGCAGCCGCCTAAGACGGAAAAGGAAGCTGCAAAGCCTAAACCCGAAAAACCAAGCGCTTTGCCCGAACTCGATGAAAGCGTTTATACGCCCGAGGGCAATGCCAAGACCGTTTATGAGCTTATCTGCAGCGCCAAAAACGGCATAACGCCAGATGAAGCTGCTGAAAAAAGCGGACTCGATATATCCGAGGTGCTTATGCTGATAACCGACCTTGAAATAGACGGAGCGGTCTACTCCGAAACAGGTCAGGAATATTTTGCCAACTAATTTCCAAAAAGGAGTTATGATATAAATGTCAAAGCTTGTAATTGTGGAGTCGCCTGCAAAGGCTAAAACAATAAAAAAATATCTCGGCAGCGGCTATGAAGTCGTTGCTTCAATGGGCCATGTCCGCGACCTTCCGAAATCGAAGCTCAGCGTTGACGTCGACAACGATTTTAAGCCTGTTTATACCGATATAAAGGGCAAGGAAGAGCTTATCGAAAGCCTGAAAAAAGAAGCGAAAAAATCCGATTTCGTCTATCTCGCGACCGACCCCGACCGCGAGGGAGAAGCTATTTCATGGCACCTTGCGCAAATGCTCGGTCTGCCGCTGGACGCAAACAACCGCGTTACTTTTAACGAGATCACCAAAACGGGCGTTACAAACGGAATGGCTCACCCGAGAAGCATCGACCTTGACCTTGTAAATGCACAGCAGGCGCGCCGTATCCTTGACAGAATTGTCGGATACAAGCTTTCTCCGTTCTTATGGAAGAAAGTCCGCCGCGGTCTTTCCGCTGGACGCGTTCAGTCGGTCGCAGTTTCGCTCGTCGTTGACAGAGAAAAGCAGATAGAAAATTTCAAGCCGGAGGAAGACTGGTCGATCGACACGAAGATGACCGGCCCTTCCTCGAAAAAGCA
>CAMJES010000141.1 GCA_946404705.1 uncultured Ruminococcus sp.
AGATATCATAGCCGGTGACTGGAGTTCAGACGTGTGCTCTTCCGATCTTTTACTTCTTTCGACCGTTCAGCCACTTGCGGACAGCTTCATAGATAAAGCTTGCAACCACGCCCACCAAAACGGAAATAAGAAATGAATTGATTATATCCACCGAATATCACCTCCTTTCCACAGTTAAGCGGATAGGAGCGGCAGCATATTTTTATTCTATCATGCGTGTCAAAAAATGTCAACAAAAACACCTCCGCATTTTGTGCGAAGGTGTCAGTCTTTTTAAATATCCATTAATCGTGCAAATGCGAAGCCAATTCCGCATTACGCATTCCTAATTCCGCATTAAATTAGAACAGTCCCGAAATATTTCCGCTGTTGTCGCAGTCTATTTTGAGAGCCGCAGGTGCTTTCGGAAGTCCCGGCATTATCATTATATCGCCCGTGAGCGCAACAACAAAACCTGCTCCTGCGGAAAGCTTCAGATCTCTAACGGTAATGGTGAAGTTCTCCGGCTTGCCAAGCTTGGTCGGGTCGTCCGACAGCGAATACTGCGTCTTTGCAACGCATACGGGTGTATTGCCAAAACCGAGAGCCTCGATCTCTTTGAGTGCCTTTTCAGCCTGCGATGTGAACTGCACTCCGTCTGCACGGTATATCTCCTTTGCGATAATGCCGAGCTTTTCCTTTATCGAAAGTGTTTCGTCATAGAGACAATGGAAGTTGTTCTCTGCAGTTTCGATCGTGTCGCAAACCTTCTGCGCAAGGTCTGTGCCGCCCTCGCCGCCCTTTGCGAAAATCTCCGCAAGCGAAACGGGGGTGTTCATCTCTGCGCAGACTTTTTTGATGACCTCAATCTCTGCGTCCGTATCGGTGTGGAAGCGGTTGATAGCAACAACAACCGGCAGACCGAATTTATGCATATTTTCAATATGTGTTTTAAGGTTTACAACGCCCTTTTCAAGCGCAGGAACGTTCTCTTCCGTAAGCTCGGTCTTGGGAACGCCGCCGTTGTATTTGAGCGCTCTTATCGTTGCAACGAGAACTACGCAGGAAGGCTTCAAGCCGCCGAATCTGCACTTGATATCGAAAAATTTCTCTGCGCCAAGGTCGGAGCCGAAGCCAGCTTCTGTGATAGCATAATCACCGAGTTTGAGCGCAAGCTTTGTAGCGCGGAGCGAATTACAGCCGTGAGCAATGTTTGCGAACGGGCCGCCATGCATAATTGCAGGATTGTTTTCAAGAGTCTGAACAAGGTTAGGCTTGATAGCGTCCTTAAGAAGTGCAGTCATTGCGCCCTCTGCGCCGAGGTCGTGAGCATAAACGGGCTTTCCGTCATAAGTATAAGCAACAAGTATCTTGGAAAGGCGCTTTTTAAGGTCGTCAAGGTCGGACGCAAGACAGAGAATAGCCATTACTTCCGAAGCAACGGTAATTCTGAAACCGTCCTGGCGAGGAATTCCGTTCACCTTACCGCCCATACCGATAACAACGTTTCGAAGCGCTCTGTCGTTCATATCAAGGCAGCGGTCGATCATAATTCTTCTCTGGTCGATACCGAGAACGTTGCCCTGCTGCATATGGTTATCGAGAAGAGCGCAGAGCAGATTGTTTGCAGCCGTGATAGCGTGCATATCTCCGGTAAAATGGAGGTTGATATCTTCCATCGGAACGACCTGCGCATATCCGCCGCCTGCAGCGCCGCCCTTGATGCCGAAAACGGGGCCGAGCGAAGGTTCACGAAGCGCAAGGACAGCCTTTTTGCCTATCTTAGCCATTGCCTCGGTAAGTCCTACGGAAATTGTGGTCTTGCCCTCTCCTGCAGGAGTCGGGTTTATAGCTGTAACAAGGATAAGCTTACCGTCGGGATTGTTTTTTGTCTTTTCAAAAAGCTCCTCGGAAAGCTTTGCCTTATAGTGACCGTAGGGTTCAATTTCGTCCTCCGAGATCCCCAGCTTTGCTGCAACTTCAGAGATCTTAAGCATTTTTGCCTGCTGTGCAATTTCGATATCTGTAAGCATATCATTTATCCTCCGATTTTTATTATAGTATATGTATGAAATAAAAAAGCAGAATGACGGATAGTTTCACCCGTGGATTCTGCTCTGAACGCTGATGCTGATTTGGAGATAATGCAAAGCCGTTTTCTCCTTAAAGTGCGACCTTTCTCACCGATGTTCCGGGGAATGATCTCTTTTCAATATCCGCACCGAGCTTGCGGAGCTTTTCTTCAAAGCATTCATAGCCGCGCTCAATGTGGTAGATATCCTCTATCTCGGTCACGCCCTTTGCGGCAAGTCCTGCGATAACGAGCGCTGCACCTGCTCGAAGGTCGGGAGCCGTAACGGGAGCGCCCATAAGCGAGCCTACTCCCTCGATAACTGCAACTTTACCGTCAACAGAGATGTTTGCACCCATTCTTCGTAACTCGTCAACATAGCGGAAGCGGTTGTCGAATATACCCTCGGTCACGATGCTCGTTCCCTCTGCAAGGCAGAGCAGAGTTGATATCTGCGGCTGCATATCTGTCGGGAAGCCGGGGTGCGGCATTGTCTTTATACTTGTCTTAACGAGAGGGCCGTCAACCGAAATTCTTACCGCGTCGTCAAATTCTTCAACGGTAACGCCTATCTTTTCAAGCTTTGCCGTAATGCTTTCAAGGTGCTTGGGGATAACGTTCTTTACAAGCACATTTCCCCTTGTAGCGGCAGCGGCTATCATAAATGTTCCTGCTTCTATCTGGTCGGGAATGATAGCGTAAGTCGCGCCCTTAAGCTTCTTTACGCCTCTTATCTTGATAACGTCCGTTCCTGCGCCCATAATATCTGCGCCCATTGAGTTGAGGAAGTTCGCAAGGTCAACTATATGGGGTTCCTTTGCGGCGTTTTCTATAATTGTCATGCCTGTTGCTTTTACAGCTGCAAGCATTGTATTTATCGTAGCTCCGACAGTCACCATATCGAAATAGATCTGCGAACCGATAAGGCTGTCGGCGTGAATATCTATCATACCGTGGTCAAGGGTACATTCCGTACCGAGCGCGGTAAAAGCTTTAAGGTGCTGGTCGATAGGACGGTCGCCGAGGTAACAGCCGCCCGGCATTGCAACTCTTGCGCGCTTGAATTTGCCGAGGAGCGTTCCGAGGAAGTAGTAGGAAGCTCTCATGTGCTTTGCCATTTCGTAAGGAACGATAGGCTCTGTTATACCCGTTGCGTCAATGCGCACGGTGTTTTTGTCAAGGAACTTAACGTCTGCGCCCATTTCGATAAGTATGCGCAGGCTGATGGAAACATCGCTTATCTGCGGAACGTTTTCCAGTATACACGGCTCATCCGAGAGGATAACGGCAGGGATAATAGCAACAGCAGCGTTCTTTGCGCCGCTTATCTCGACCTCTCCGGTAAGGGTTCTTCCGCCCTTTATTACAAACTTCTCCAAGTTTTTTCTCTCCCATTAAAACGAATATATAAAACCGAACGGATAATGGCTTATCCGCACGAAGAAAAAATCAATAAACTAAGTATGAACGGTGCAGAGCAGCAAAAGCCGCTTACACGCCAATGTTTATTATAACACAATCGACAGCAAATTAAAAGACTTTTTTCATATTTTTTATTACAGATTTTTAGTCCTTTCTGCCCATATAAATGTTAATATCCGCCAAAATGAGGATAAAATCAGGAAAAATTCGGTAAAACGCGTTATCTTCTGACAGTTTTTCTTATAAGTTTAACGCTGTACATATTTTTATCCGCCGCTTTTATCATATCCTCCATTGTGACCAGACTGCTGACCGGAACAGTCGTATATCCGCAGCTGCAGCCGACTTTATACGGAAGTCCCGACATCTCGTTATACCGCGAAAGATAGCTGTCGACCTTTTCGATGCACTTTGCAGCCTCGTCTTCACTATCGCTGTGGAAAACCACGCAGAATTCATCTCCGCCCGTGCGCGCGCATACAGCGTCCTCGGGCATGGAATTTTTTATCGCGTTTGCGGTTACAATAATGGCGTTGTCGCCGCCCTCGTGACCGTAAGTGTCGTTTATCGGTTTAAGTCCGTCAACATCGGCGCATACAATGCTTACAAATCCGCTTTGGGATTTGAAAATGGACGGTGCAAACGCGTTAAGTCCGCGTCTGTTGAATATTCCGGTGAGCGGATCGGTCATATTTATGTTGCGCAGCTCGTCTGCAATGCACTGCAGCTCCTTGTTCATATAAAACGTTCCTGCGTTGTTTGAAATGTTCATAGCCCAAGTGAGGAAAAGCTCGCCGAAGCCTTCGACTTTCATCGGGCTGAAAGCAAAATATCCCAAAAAGCAGTTGCGGAAATATATCGGCACAAACGCCATAAAAGCCGCTTTCTCCCTGCCGAAAAGCTGCTTCGGGATAAGCTCCTTTACAGGGAATACCGTTCCTGCAGGGATATCATGTCCGAAAGTCAGCATTGAAACGGCATTTTGGCCAAGCCCCATAAATCCCGTCTTCTGACGGAAATTGGTTTTTCCGTTTTCCACATTCTCGCAAACGCAGATATAAAGCTCCAGCAGTCCGAAAAACGCCGCAAGTGTTTCCGTACTTTTGAACAGAGCCGCAGAAGTATCCGCTTCGGAAAACTTCGTGTTCATCTCGACCACGCGGTAGTCAAACTCGTGGATATGGTTGCGCTCATCGTAAAATTTGTTATAGAAAGAGTTCTCTTCCTTATCTGACTTGCAGCCGCAGGATTCGTTGATGATAAGCTCCGCTTCGACCTCTGCAATCTCAGGGACGTCCTCTCCGCTCCATACCCTTTCAAGAATGCGGACAGCCTCCCTTCCTGCTTTCAGAAACGCACGGCGGACGCTTGTAACAGTCGGCTGATATTTTTCGCAGTCAACAATGCCATCAAAGCCTGTCACGGCAATATCCTCGGGTATTCTCAGACCCTTTGCCTTTATCTCGTCCATGCAGAAGAAAGCCATCGTATCGCTTGCGCAGACGATAGCCTCGGGTATATCGCCCGATTCAAGGAACTCGCGTGTGCATTCGCCTGCCTTTTTCCAGAAGTTGCCGTATGCAACACGCTTTTCATCGTAAGGTATATTATGCTCTGCAAGAGCCTTTTTATATGCAGCAAGGCGCTCCTCGGTCTGGAAATTGCCGGGGAAACCGCCGATAAAGTTTATCTTTGTAAGTCCGTGTTCTTCGATAAGATGATGCACAACAAGCTCCATTGCCGTCTTGTCGCTTAAGAAAACATTGTATTGAAGCTTGTTCTCGGGATCGTTCACATTTACAATAGGAACGTTATGCTCTGCCGCTTTTTCGGCTATGACGTTTGTAATATCCCTGCTTATCATCGAGTCGCCGAGAATGATTATGCCGTCAAGAACATCGTAATTGATAAGGTTATATATCTCGACTTCCCCGAGCATAACATTTTCGGGCATTATCCTGTCAGAGCCGAGTTCGGGTCTTGTCATAAGATTGGAGAAAACGAGCAGATCGATATCATCAGCGGCGCATTGCTCGCGAACGCCCTCGACCACCTTGCTTTCGTATTCCCAGTTATAGCTTGTAACGCAGACAGCCACAGCCTTTCTCTTTTTCACAAAACCACCTCCGGCGACTGTATATTTATCATATTATATCATAAGCGCCCCCGAAAATCAACAATTTTTAGTCAATATTTACCTTTTTTCTATATTTTTTTCAAACTCATCTGCAAAAATTACCGATTATTCGAAACAATTTATTCGGAGGTTACCTAATACTAATCCTCGATAAAAGCGTAGACAAAAAATTGGCGCAAAATCCATATATGCGAAATTTTGCTTGATTTTTTGTACACTTTTTAATCGGGGATTAGTATAAAAAGGAAAACAAACTGAGCCGAGGAAAAAGCTCCTCGGCTGCGGTAATTTGTGTTTTAGCTGTTCGAAAGCGTTTGAAGCGGTTTTTGGCAACACCGCACAATGCCGCCAATAAATTCTCACAAATCAAGTTAAACGCATAAAGCTCTGTAACGAGCATACTGCCTCTGTAAACCTGTTTGCAGGCGCACTTTATCAAGCCGTCAGAGATTT
>CAMJES010000142.1 GCA_946404705.1 uncultured Ruminococcus sp.
ACGGCGACCACCGAGATCTACACTCTTTCCCTACACGACGCTTTCCGATCTCACAGAAATGATGGGTGCTGAAGTTTACCTCTACCTCAACTGCCAGGGTATCTCCCTCACAGCAAGAGTTGATCCCAGATCTACTGCTCGTCCTCAGGATACAATCAAGGTTGCTCTCGATCCTAACAAGGTTCACATCTTTGATAAGGAAACCGAAAAGACGATCGTTAACTGATTTAACCAAATCAATAACACAAGGGCTGTTGCAGCGAGCGTTGCAACAGCCCTTTGCTGTCGTGTTTTTTGCACGGCAGCTTTTTATTTTGTCGATTTTTTCGAAAAATATAAGATAATAATTGATTTTTGCAATTAAATGTGATATAATGGAATTGATTATTTAAATAATAAAGATGAACGGCCATACGTTAAAATGACTTGCTTAAAATTACATATATAAAAGGAAGTATTCGTTATGTCAAATAATTATGACGTTATTATCGCAGGAACAGGTGCAGGCGGCTTGTATTCGGCTCTTAATCTGCCGAAAGAGCTTAAAATACTGCTTATAACCAAAAGAGAGATGATACTCTGCAACTCTGCTCTTGCACAGGGTGGTATTGCTGCTGTTTATAAGCCTGTCGATGATAACATTCAGCTCCATACCAAGGATACTCTTATCGCAGGCGGATATAAAAACAACCCCGATTCGCTGAAAATACTTGTTACCGAGGCTGCGCACGAAATCGAGGAGATCATTGGTTACGGCGTCGACTTTGATAAGGACGAGAACGGAAACTACCACAAGACGCTTGAAGGCGGTCATTGCCGCCACAGAATTTTCCACCACCGCGATGCGACGGGATATGAGATAACCTCGAAGCTTCAGGAAGCTGTCAAAAAAGCGCCGAATATCGACATTATCGAAAATGCTCTGCTCTGCGGACTGAAGAAAACGGGAACGGGCTTTTCCGCCGATATCTGCATTGACGACAAGCATGATACATATAATTCGCGCTATGTTATCCTTGCGACCGGCGGTATAGGCAGAATTTACGAATACACCACCAACTCCGCTATCGCGACCGGCGATGGAATCACGGCTGCTTACGAAATTGGCGCAAACATCAAAAATCTTTCGCTCATTCAGTTCCACCCGACCGCTTTCAACAACAAGCATACAAGAGAATGCTTTCTTATTTCCGAAGCTGTCCGCGGCGAGGGCGCATATCTGCTCAACTGCGACGGCGAACGCTTTATGCAGAATTATGACGAGCGCTTGGAGCTTGCTCCGCGTGATGTTGTTTCACACTCGATCGTCAGCGAGGCGCTCAGAACAAATTCGGACGATTTCTACCTTGATATCTCGTACAAGGATCCCGAGTTCATCAGAACTCGCTTCCCGATGATATACAAATATCTGCTTGAGCAGGGCATTGATATGACCACCGACAGGATACCTATCTACCCTTGCCAGCACTATTTAATGGGCGGAATAAACGTAAACACGCACTCACAGACTACCGTTGACGGACTTTATGCTGTCGGCGAATGTTCGCACACCGGCGTTCACGGCAACAACCGTCTTGCTTCGAACTCTCTGCTTGAAGCGCTCGTTTTCGGCAGACAGGCTGCGCTTTCCATTGCGGAAAAAATGCAGAACTGCGATACTCCGCTTGAAAGCCTTGAAACGGCTGAGTTCAACATCGACCCGAACGCTCCCGAGATACCGTCCGGCATACGCACCGAGATCCGCCACATTATGCAGAAGTCATATTTCGTTATCCCGAATATGCAGGAGGCGCTCAAAGGCTTTGAACGTGTTTCCGAGCTTAAAAATATGCTCACCGAGGGAAATTACAAGGTCGACAGGAATTTTGTCGAGGCAAAATCCATCGCGACTATGGCTTATCTTATCTTAAAAGAGGTTATCTGACCGCGGAAATCTCGAAAATGAACATTTTTTTATATTTTTTAAAAAAAATGATTATGTTTTTATGAAATTTACAATTAGATAACAATTTATTCGTAAAAAGTTTATATAATATATGGCGATATTTGCTATAATTGTTTATAAGTAGTATAATCTTTTCCTGCGGTCAATTCAACAATGATTTTCAGAAATAGATTTAAAAAATGATAGGAGGAAATAATTATGTCACTCGGAAAGGTTTTGGTTGTCGATGACGATAATAATATCTGCGAGCTTCTGAAGCTCTATCTTGAAAAGGAAGGATACGGTGTTATTGTTGCTCATGACGGCGATGAAGCTCTTATCAAATTCAACGCTCTTAAACCCGATGTTATCCTGCTTGATATTATGCTTCCTGAGCTTGACGGCTGGCAGGTCTGCCGTGAGATCCGTAAAAAATCCAATGTTCCGATCATTATGATAACTGCAAAGAGCGAAACCTTTGACAAAGTCCTCGGACTTGAACTCGGCGCGGACGATTATATCGTTAAGCCGTTCGATACAAAGGAAGTAATCGCAAGGATCAAGGCTATTTCAAGACGTATCGGACAGGGCAGCACGGAAACCGAGGTCAAGGAAGTTCGCTATGACAAGCTCGTTGTAAATATGACAAGATACGAGCTTCGCGTTGACGGAAAGGTAATGGATACTCCCCCGAAGGAGCTTGAACTTCTCTTCTACCTTGCTTCCAACCCGAACCGCGTTTATACAAGAGATCAGCTCCTCGATGAAGTTTGGGGCTTTGAATATTACGGCGACTCCCGTACTATTGACGTTCATATCAAGCGTCTTCGCGAAAAGCTTGAAAATGTTTCGGACAAGTGGGCGCTCAAGACAGTTTGGGGCGTAGGCTACAAGTTCGAAGCAGAGGAAGAAAATGCGTAAAAGCGTATTCTCCGAGTTTTTTACTCTGTGCGCTGCTATTATCTCTGCGGCTGTTGTCTGCGCTGCTGTTGTTCTTATTGTGATATCATCCGAGTTTTATAAGAACGATAAGAAAAGCTTTCTCGTTACAAATGCCGATTCTGTTATGACCGCGACAAAGCTTGCGATCGACTCGGCAGGAGGAGTCAGCACCGATTATCTTAAAAATATGTATTTAAATGTGACCGATACAACAGAGATAGTTTTCACATTAACAGATTCAAACGGCGTTGCTTTGGTTTGCTCCGAGGCACCGCCGTGTTCTCATACAGGGAGAAATATCGGAGAAGAAACATTGAACAAGGTCGATGAAGACGGCTTTTTTGAGCTTTCCACTCTGGATCATTTTTATCCGAGTACGGTCTTTAACCTTGTGTATAAATTTGAAGCGGCAGGAAACGAGTATTACCTTTTTTCCAAGCTTTCGGATACTCCGCTTCAGCAGTATTTGACCAAGCTTATTATTACGCTTGCGATAGTTTCGGTAATAGTGCTGGCGCTTGTGTTCGTTGCGATTTATGCGGCGGTCAAGCATCTGATGGCGCCTGTCAAGGATATGACGCTCGCCGCAAAGCGTTTCGGTGACGGAGATTTTTCCGAAAAGCTCTATGTCCCCGAGGATAACGAATTCGGATTCCTTGCAAATTCGCTCAACGAAATGGCAAGCTCGCTCGAAGCGATCGAGGAAAACCGCAAAAGCTTTATCTCCAACGTTTCGCACGAACTCAGAACGCCTATGACGACTATCGGCGGCTTTGTTGACGGAATACTTGACGGAACGATACCTGCCGAAAAGCACAACTACTATCTGCGCATCGTTTCGGAAGAAATAGACAGACTCGCAAGACTTGTCCGTTCAATGCTCAATATCTCAAAGTATGAAGCCGGCGAAATGGAAATGACTAAGGAAGTCTTTGACCTTATGCCGATACTTGTCAAGACCGTGCTTATGTTTGAAAAGCGCATTGACGACAAGCACGTTGAGATCAGAGGCATAGACCGCGGAATGTTTATGGTTAACGCCGATGCCGATCTTATCCAGCAGGTCATTTATAACCTTGTCGAAAACGCAGTCAAGTTCGTCAATGACGGCGGATATATTGAATTTGCCTTCGAATCAAAGGACGATACCTCCATTATCCGCATTAGAAACAGCGGCGAAGGACTTAAAGCTAACGAGATATCGAAGGTCTTCGACCGTTTCTATAAAGCGGACGCTTCAAGAGGTATCGACAAAACAGGCGTTGGACTCGGACTTTCTATCGTCCGTTCCATTATAAAGCTGCACGAGGGAAAGATACTTGTCCGCAGCGAACCCGACAGCTTTGTCGAATTTGAAATAAGAATATGACCATACCGCACAATTACGGGGTAATATCTTGCTTTTGTATCGGGGATCTTCCGATGCGGCGTAATTGTGCGTTTTTGTTTTAAGGAGGATCAACGTGGACGAGTTTAACAACAGCCAAAACCCAGAAAATCCCGACATCTCCGAGAGCGGCGCGAACTCTCAGCCCGAAGCGGATACCGCGCAGAACACCGAAGCTGCGCCTTACCCAAACGAGCCAAGCGCAGCACCTCAGCAGGAACCTGTGCAGAATAATATACCGCCGCAGAATCCGTATGCAGCACCGCAGCAGAGCGCAAATCAGCCGCGGAATATGACTCCTCCGCCCTACCCCTACGGCACATATCCGCCGCCGAACGGCTATACGGGGGGTGGATATTATGCACCGAATTATGCCCCAAAGCAGGTGCAGCCGCCGAAGAAAAAGCGCCTTTCCGCTGCGTGGACAGCAGTAATAATAACGCTGATATCGGTTATGTTTATCATAATAGTGGTGCTTTCCTTTGTCGTTGCAAAAAAATCGGAAGACCTCAACAAGACTAAAAAAGAGAATTCGTTCAGTTCGCTTGAAACTCAGACGGCAGACGAAAAAAACACCGATAAAGACGCTAAGCGTGTGCAGATAACAATTCCGACTTCGCCGAAGCCGGTGCTTGAAGCAAAGTATTATGCCGATGAAGAAACCGGCCTGCTTACGACCGAGGGCGTTGCGAAAAAGGTTATGCCGTCACAGGTGCTTATCGGAGTTTATAACGATACACCATATCAAATGACTTCGCTCGGCTCGGGTATCATCATATCGAGCGACGGATATATATTGACGAATGCCCACGTTGTCGATGAAGCGCTCCAGCTTAAAGCACAGCTCAATGACGGACGCCAGTTTGAAGCGAAGCTTGTCGGAATCGACCGTAAGCAGGATATCGCCGTTGTTAAAATCGAAGCGGACGACCTTGTTTCCGCGGAGATAGGCAACTCGGACGATGTTGTTCTCGGCGAGCAGGTGGCTGTTGTCGGCGCAGGCGGAAGCCTTGAAAACTCCATAACTTTCGGATATGTCAGCGCACTCGGAAGAGAGATCGACACCGACTATTCTTCAAGCGGAACGCTTAACTGCATACAAACAGACGCCGCATTAAACCCCGGAAATTCGGGCGGCGCGCTTGTCAATATGTACGGTCAGGTCATAGGCATATCGGTCGGAGGGCTTGACCACGTTGTCTATGAC
The DNA here is from genome assembly GCA_946404705.1 of uncultured Ruminococcus sp. Lineage (GTDB taxonomy): Bacteria > Bacillota > Clostridia > Oscillospirales > Ruminococcaceae > UMGS363. The sequence goes on from CAMJES010000142.1 coordinate 5,461, forward strand.
GGAATAGGCTTTGCGATCGAGATAAACGACGCAGTTCCTGTAGCGGAAGACCTTATCGCGAACGGATATGTCCCCGGACGGGCAAGGCTTGGCATAGTATTTGTATCAATAACCGGAGATGTCGCCAACGGCTACGGAGTTGAAGAAGGACTTTGCGTAATGGACGTCGACGCGACCTGCGATATCGCAACGAAGGACTTGAAACCGTATGATATAATAACGAAAATAGACGGAAAGCCCGTCCGCGACCTCGATTCGGTAATGGAAATACTTGATGAAAAGATAGCGGGAGAGGAAGTCACACTCACCGTATATAGAAAAACCGTTACAGAAGAAGTAACAACATTTGAGATAACAGCGAAGCTTGAACAAAAGTATGATTAAATTCGGAATTCGGAATTCGGAATTCGGAATTATTAAGAACGCCAACATTTGCCGTTAAAACCGCGAAGCGGACAAAAGTTTACGTCCACGCTTTTTAAAGGGTGGCGAGGGGTCAAGGGGGCGAGCAGCCCCTTGTCGCTTCCGCAGAGCGCGAAACTCCCCTAACGATAAACCATAGCGAAAGGCAAAGCAGAA